>JAFVOR010000062.1 GCA_017505725.1 Alistipes sp. | reverse complement strand
GATGCTCTTACTCATTCGGTTGCGAAAGGCAACGCTGAGACTATCAACATCAGCAAGACCGTTTCGTTCAAGCTCGTTACCGGTAACACCTACACCGTAATCTTCTGGGCGGCTGCACCAAATGCTCCTTACACAGTTGATTTCGCTAACAAGAAGATGACTGTTGACTACACTGCAGCAACCACTTTGAGCAACGATGAGAATCGCGACGCATTCTACAAGCGTCACACCTTCACCGTTACAGGTGCACAGACCGAGACCATCGAGCTCCGTCGTCCTTTCGCACAGCTCAACATCGGTACTAGCGACTACACCGCTTCGGCTAACGCAGGTTACACTCCTGACCAGTCGTATGTGAAGGTTACAAAGCTTGGTAACGTTCTCAACCTTTGGAACGACAAGGTTGAAGGCACAGACGCGGTGATCACTTTCGACTACGCAGCAATCCCTACAACTGAGACATTCCCTGTTGCTGGTTACGAGTATTTGGCAATGAACTACTTGCTTGTTGATAGCGAGAAGGAGGTTGTTGATATCGAGTTCGGCTACAAGGAGACCTCTACTGGTGACGCTAAGACTCGCGTTGTAGGCTCTGTACCTGTACAGCGTAACTACCGTACCAACATCTACGGTCAGTTGCTCACAAGCGACGTGGATATCAATGTTGTAATCAAGCCTGAGTACGAGGAGCCAGACAACAACGTACCTGGAAAGGATCTTGATATCCTTATCAATGCTGCTCAGAATGGTGGTGTGATTACCTTGAATGAGAGTGTTATTTTGAAGAATGTTCTTGATGTTCAGAAGAATTTGACCATCAACCTCAACGGCAAGACTATTTCGGGCGCATTTACTAAGGGTGGCGATGGTGCTAACGCAATGATTAAGAACAATGCAACTTTGACTATTGTTGGTGGTACTATCAAGAATACTACCGAGAACGGTGATGCTGCTATCTATAACACCGGCAACCTCGTTTTGGATGGTGTTAAGATTGAGGGCGCTCCTATTGGCACAACTGGCTACCCTGAGTACGCAGTATACTCGGTAGGTGGAACCGTAGTTGTTGAGGAGGGCACTGAGATTGTTTCAGATCGTGGTGCAATCCGTTTGGAGAATGGTGCAGATGTTACTATCAATGGTGGTAAGTTTACCGTAACCGATGCTGTTGGCTCTCGCGTACTCACAGCACACGTTATCTATGCTAAGGGCTCTGCTTCTAAACTTACTATCAATGGTGGTGACTTTGCACAGAACATCGCTAATGGTGGTGGTACAAGCGTAATTTGCCCTGCTGGCGCTACAATCAAGGTTTATGGTGGTAACTTCTACCACGTACCTGTAACTAATTTCGATAGCAAGATTTTCCAGAACTATATGGGCTATGGTGCTCCGGTAGATGTTTACGGTGGTACTTACAACGACGACTCTGTAACTAAGAGCGGCAACCTCGCTGACGGCTACAAGGCTATCGAGAAGAACGGTCTTTATTATGTAGTTGCTAACGATGTTGATACTGTAGTAGCTGACGCAACTGAGTTGCAGGCTGCTTTGGCTACTGGTGGCGAGATTGTTTTGGCTGGCGATGTTACCTATGCACAGAAAATCGAGAACGACGCAGTTATCGACTTGAATGGTAACTCATTCTTACCTGCAGGTACAATCACTCTCGGCAACAATGCCGACCTCACAATGGTTGGTGGCGACTATGTTGTAAATGGCACTTATGGTCACGTTGATGTTCGCCCTTCGACTGCTGATGGTAGCGCAGTTGTTTACGAGGATGTAAACTTTGCATACAATAAGCTCTCGAATACTTATGGTCCAAGCACCAACCGCTTGGGTTCTGTTGTAGAGGTTTGCGCAACTGCTGCAGGTGCAAAGACCGTTATCAAGTTCAAGAACTGCACATTCGACAATGCTATGGTTGTTATCGAGGGTATGAGCGACAAGACCGGTATCGTTGAGGCTGTATTCGAGCGTTGTACTTTCAACGCTTTGACATCGTCGGCTCCTATCTATGTACAGAACTATGTAACAGGTACTATCGAGGTTAAGGATTGTACATTCAACCTCGAGTGCACTTCGGGCACTGCATCGGCAATCAGTGTAAGCCCAAGCAGCTCGACATCGGTTGTATTGACTGCAACAAACAACACCCTCAACGCTGTTGCTGCTACTCCTTACACCTACGATGCAAGCAAGGGCGAGACCGAGGCTCACAATGTTAAGGTGAATGGTACACCTGCAAACATTAAGTTCATCTCTGCTTACGCTAACACAACCGTAACTGAGACCGGTACTGTAAAGTCGGGTATTGCAATGTTGTAATAAACGGATTTTGAATTGTCTAACCATCTGCGCTCCTCATTGCGAGGGGCGCAGTTTTTTTTTGTGAGGGGGGGGGGACGAGAGAAAGAAAGATTAGGGCTTGATAGGAGCGGATAGGAGCGGATAGGACTGAATAGGACTGAATAGGAACGCAACCTTGCAGGTTGCTGAATAGGATAGGGCTATCGCCCTTGAACAAGATAGTAGCAATCCTATCTAATCCTATCTAATCCTAACACTGCCCCTGTGAGCATTTTGGCGTCCGACGCACTCGTGCAAAAAGAGCTCACCAGAACTCTGCCAACCCAAGAAAAATCGTCGATGGTGAGATTCTTTTTGTGCGAAGCAAGGTAGCGAAAGCGCAGTTTACTAAGCGTAAATGAGCATTTCGCTATCCGAAGATTCGTGCAAAAAGAACTCACCAGAACGATTTTTCCCATTTTATTTGGATAATAATAAAAATAGGTATATCTTTGTGGTCGAAATGCAAGATGAACGAGGTGAGGGGACAGTGAGTCCCCTCATTTTTGTAGATGATTTTTATTAACTTTGCAAGAGAGAATTATAACATTATGGATATTAAGAGTGTTAAAGAGGTGGCTGAGAAGGCCTTGGAGGGTAGCGATATGTTTGTGGTGGAGTGCACAATAACTCCGGACAACACTATCGACATCGTGCTGGATAGCGACACATCGGTTTCGATTGATGCGTGCGCCAAGTTGAACAGAGCAATAGGCGATGCCTTCGACCGCGACGAGGAGGACTACTCGCTGACAGTCGCTTCGGCAGGCATTGGTGAGCCTTTGAAGCTGGTGCGTCAGTACAAAAAGCTCATTGGCGAGAGTATAGAGGTGCTACTCAAGAGCGGCGTGAAGATCTTGGCGACACTCGACGAGGTTACCGAGGAGAATATCACTATCTCGTATGACGAGGCTGTAGTGGTGGAGGGCAAAAAGAAGAAGCAGATTCAGCGCACCACCCACACCTATGCCTACGACGAGATAAAGTGGGCAAAGGAGTACCTTGACTACAAGTAGACAAATGCAGAATGCAAAATGCAAAATGCAGAATTGAGAGTTGAGAGTTGAGAATAAGGGGCGGGTAAGGGCTAGTAAGGGCTAGTAACGGAAAGCGCACCCCAGCAAGCGAACGCAGTGAGCGCCCCCAGTAAACCCCAGTAATATCTGCGCCTTGACCACCTTAGGAGTTCGCGACTCCCTTAACGACTCTAAACACTTTGCTCACCACAAGCAATAACACAAAGGATACAACAAACAAAACAATATAAATAAACACAAAAAACAATGAACAATCTTAATCTTATCAGCAATTTTGCCGAGTTCAAGGAGTTGAAGAACATCGACAAGGCAACTATGATTGGTGTGTTGGAGGATGTATTTCGTCACGCATTGCAGAAGCAGTATGGCACTGACGAGAATTTCGACATCATTATCAACGACGACAAGGGTGACCTCGAGATCTGGCGCAACCGTGAGGTGGTAGCCGACGAGGATTTCGAGGACGAGGTGACACAGATCTCGCTCTCGGATGTACTCAAGATCGACGATTCGTATGAGGTAGGCGACGAGTACACCGACGAGATTCCGTTCTCGGCATTTGGTCGTCGCGCAGTGTTGTCGCTCCGTCAGAACCTTGCTTCGCGCATCTTCGACCTGGAGAATGTAGGCATCGTAGAGAGCTACCAGAACAAGGTTGGCGAGTTGATATCGGGCGAGGTTTATCAGGTGTGGAAGCGTGATATGCTCATCCTCGACGAGGACGATAACGAGCTCGTGATGCCAAAGAGCGAGCAGATTCCGAACGACTTCTACCGCAAGGGTGACACCATCAAGGCTATCATCAAGAGCGTGGAGATGGTGAACAACAAGCCACGCATCGTGCTTTCGCGTACTGCGAACCTCTTCCTCGAGAAGTTGTTCGAGCAGGAGGTACCCGAGATCAACGACGGCTTGATTACAATCAAGAAGATTGCCCGCATCCCAGGCGAGCGTGCAAAGGTGGCTGTGGAGTCGTATGACGACCGCATCGACCCTGTAGGAGCTTGCGTGGGTGTGAAGGGTGCTCGTATATACACCATCGTAAAGGAGTTGCGTAACGAGAATATCGATGTTATCCAGCACACCGCAAACACATCGTTGCTCATTCAGCGTGCATTGGCACCTGCAAAGGTTTCGTCGATCGTGGTTGACGAGGAGAAGGGCACCGCACAGGTACACCTCCAGCCTGATCAGGTTTCGCTCGCCATCGGTAAGGGCGGTCTCAACATTCGCCTTGCCAAGTTGCTCACAGGCTTCGACATCGATGTATTCCGCGAGTTGGACGAGGAGGATATCGCACTCACCGAGTTTGCAGACGAGATCGAGGGCTGGATTATCGACACTCTCCACAACATCGGTTGCGACACCGCCAAGAGCGTACTCGAGATGAACGCAGAGCTCTTGGCTAAGCGTGCCGACTTGGAGGTTGAGCAGGCTCAGCAGATCATCGAGATTCTGAAGGCCGAGTTCGAGAACGAGGAGTAGGCGTTGCCTCCCGACAGAGCCACGACAGAGTGTCGATGGCTTAATAGCTAAAAGTTGTTGAATAAGTAAAAAAAATAGATAATGGGAAACGAAAAGAAGATACGCCTTATAAAGGTTGCCAAGGAGTTTAATGTAGGTTTGAACACCATCACAGACTTCTTGCACCGCAAGGGCATCGAGGTTGACTCGTCACCAAATGCGCCGATTGATGCTGACACCTACGCCATCGTGGAGAAGGAGTTTGGCAAGAATCGTCCAAGCGGCAGCGAGTTGGACTCTGTGCGCGAGAAGATGAGTAAGAAGACATCGGTGAGCATCGAGCCTGAACCTGCACCGCAGCCAAAGGAGGAGAAGCGCACCATCGAGGTGAAGGATGAGGTTGTGCAGCCAAAGATTCTTGGCAAGATAGATCTCTCGCCAAAGAAGAAGAGCGAGCCTGTACCTGCACCGCAGCCAGAGCCAGTGAAGGAGGAGCCTAAGAAGGTGGAGGTAGAGGTGAAAGTTGAGCCTCAGCCGGCACCTGCACCTGCTCCACAGCCTGAGCCAAAGAGGGAGGAGCCGAAGGTTGAGCCTCAGCCGGTAAAAGAGGAGCCAGCCAAGGAGGAGCCAAAGAAGAGCACAGTATTCCGTGCTACGGAGACCCCTACCCTCACAGGTCCGCAGATTCTCGGCACAATGGATGTGTCGGGTATGGTACCTGGTGGTAAGCGTCATCGCAAGCGTCTTGAGAAGACCAAGGTGGATATCTCCAAAGTACAGGGCGGTGGTCAGAAGGGTGGCAACCAGCAGCAGGGCGAGAAGGGCAATAAGTTCAACAAGCCTAACCAGCAGGGTCAGCAGAATCAGGGCGGTGGCAAGAAGAACAAGCAGAAGCCGCAGCCAAAGCCTGTTGTTCGCCCAGAGGTGAGCGACGAGGAGGTATCGAAGCAGGTAAAGGACACCTTGGCTCGTTTGACTGCCAAGGGCGCAAAGAATAAGGGTGCAAAGTACCGTCGCGAGAAGCGCGAGGAGGTACGCGAGCGTATGAACGAGGCTTTCGAGCAGGAAGCAGCAGAGAAGAAGATCCTCAAGGTTACCGAGTTCGTAACCGTGAGCGAGGTGGCTACAATGATGAACATCTCGCCTATGGAGGTGATCTCGGCTTGTATGAACCTCGGTCTGATGGTATCGATCAACCAGCGTCTCGACGCCGAGGCTTTGGTGGTGGTTGCCGAGGAGTTTGGCTTCACCGTAGAGTTCGTATCGGCAGAGATTCAGGAGGCTATCAACGACGACGATGTTGACACTGCAGAGGATCTGCTCCCACGCCCACCAATCGTAACCGTAATGGGTCACGTAGACCACGGTAAGACTTCGTTGCTTGATAACATCCGTAAGACCAACGTCACCGCAGGCGAGGCGGGAGGTATCACCCAGCACATCGGTGCATACTCGGTGAACCTCAATGGCCAGAAGATCACCTTCCTCGATACCCCTGGTCACGAGGCGTTTACCGCAATGCGTGCGCGTGGTGCCAAGATTACCGATGTTGCCATCATCATCGTGGCAGCCGACGACAAGGTGATGCCTCAGACCGTGGAGGCTATCAACCACGCACAGGCAGCAGGTGTACCAATGGTATTTGCGATTAACAAGATAGATAAGCCACAGGCCAACCCTGACCACATCAAGGAGCAGCTCTCGCAGATGAATCTCCTTGTTGAGGATTGGGGTGGTAAGTACCAGAGTCAGGATGTCTCGGCAAAGCAGGGACTCAACCTCGACAAGTTGCTCGAGAAGGTGTTGCTCGAGGCCGAGATGCTCGACCTGAAGGCCAACCCTAACAAGAAGGCCAAGGGTACTATCATCGAGTCGACCTTGGACAAGGGACGCGGTTATGTCTCGACAGTACTCGTGCAGGAGGGTACACTCCGCGTGGGTGATGTGATCCTATCGGGTATCTACACAGGTCGCGTGAAGGCTATGTTCGACGAGAACGGTAACAAGGTGAAGGAGGCTGGTCCTTCGACTCCAGTTCAGTTGCTCGGTCTCAATGGTGCTCCACAGGCGGGTGACTCGATTAATGTGATGGAGGATGACCGTTCGGCACGCGAGATTGCAAACAAGCGTGAGCAGTTGCAGCGTATGCAGGGTATTATGACCCAGAAGCACGTGACACTCGACGAGATTGGCCGTCGTATCGCTATCGGCTCGTTCAAGGAGTTGAACATCATCGTCAAGGGTGATGTGGATGGTTCGGTAGAGGCTATGTCGGGCTCGCTCATCAAACTTTCGAAGGAGACTGTTCAGGTGAATGTTATCCACTCGGCGGTAGGTCAGATTTCGGAGAGCGATGTATTGCTCGCTGCGGCATCGAACGCCATCATCGTAGGTTTCCAAGTGCGTCCGTCGGCCGCTGCACGCAAGGTTGCCGAGCAGGAGGAGATCGAGATTCGTCTCTACTCTATCATCTACGACGCTATCAACGATATCAAGGATGCTATCGAGGGTATGTTGGAGCCTGTGATGAAGGAGGAGATTGTCTGCTCGATCGAGGTGCTCGAGACCTTCAAGATTTCGAAGGTGGGTACTATCGCCGGAGGTATTGTGCGTGAGGGTAAGATTACCCGTCACACCCCTATCCGCGTGATTCGTGACGGTATCGTAATCCACACAGGTCGCCTTGGCTCACTCAAGCGATTCAAGGACGATGTGAAGGAGGTAACTTCGGGTATGGATTGCGGTTTGAACATCGAGTCGTACAACGATATCAAGATTGGCGATATCATCGAGGGATACGAGCAGGTAGAGGTTAAGCGCAAGTAGTGCGCTTAACTTTGAATGCAAAATTCAAAATTCAGAATGCAAAATTATACAAATAACCTAAAAAACTTTAAGTAAAATGGCTATCAAGTTTGTTACTCCGGAAGAGGCCGTCAAGGCTATTAAGTCGGGTGATCACATTCACCTTTCGTCGGTTGCTTCGGCACCGCAGTGTTTGATTAAGGCTATGTGCGAGAGAGGTCGCGCTGGCGAGTTAAAGGATGTTCACATCCACCACCTCCACACCGAGGGTCCTGCACCATACGCAGACCCTGAGTTCGAGGGCGTATTCCAGTTGGATTCGTTCTTCGTAGGCGGCAATGTCCGCAAGGTTACCCAGAGCGGCTATGCTGACTATATTCCAATCTTCTTGAGCGAAACTCAGAAGTTGTATCGTTCGGGCGCAGTGCCTTGCAATGTGGCTATGATTCAGGTTTCAACCCCTGACAAGCACGGTTATGTATCACTCGGTACTTCGGTTGACGCAACCTTGGCAGCTGTTGAGTGCGCCGACACCGTAATCGCAGTTATCAACAAGTATGTTCCACGCGCGTGGGGTGACGCTATGATCCACTCGTCGAAGATTGATATCTTCGTACAGGACGACCAGCCACTCGAGGAGGCTCACTTCTCGGAGCCTAACGAGACCGAGGTTAAGATTGGTAACCTCTGCGCAGGTCTTATCGAGGATGGCGCAACCTTGCAGATGGGTATCGGTGCCATTCCTAACGCCGTACTCGCGCAGCTCGGTGGCCACAAAAACCTCGGTATCCACACCGAGATGTTCGCCGATGGCGTGCTTCCACTCGTTGAGAAGGGCGTAATCAATGGCGAGGCTAAGAATATCGATAAGGGTAAGATGGTTTCGACCTTCTTGATGGGTTCGCAGAAGGTTTACGACTTCATCGATGACAACCCAAGCGTTATGATGATGGATGTGGGCTACACCAACGATCCATTCATCATCGCAAAGAACGACCGCGTGACCGCTATCAACTCGGCATTGCAGGTTGACCTCACAGGTCAGGTTTGCGCCGACTCACTCGGTCGCAAGTTCTACTCGGGCGTAGGTGGTCAGATCGACTTCATCTATGGCGCATCGTTGTCGAAGGGCGGTAAGGCAATTATCGCTATGCCTTCAATCACCAACAAGGGCGTATCTAAGATCTCGGATGTTTTGACCGAGGGTGCAGGCGTTGTTACCACCCGTAACCACATCCACTGGTTCGTAACCGAGAATGGTGCTGTTGATTTGTATGGCAAGAGCTTGCAGGAGCGTGCACGCCTTATCATTTCGGTAGCTCACCCATCGGCTCAGGAGGCCCTCGACGAGGCAGCCTTCAACCGCTACGGAAGTCATCACCATTACATAAAAAGCTACATGAAGAAATAAGAAATCGTGTAGGCTTTAAGGCTTGGGGAGGCTATCGGTAATGCGATGACCTCCCCTGCTTTTTATGTAATGATGATGACTTTGTGTGTTACCCACCCCCTAAATCCCCCGCCTGTGCGGGGGACTTGGTTTTGCTTCGCAAAATAAAAAATCGTCATTCCGAAGGAGCGTAGCGACTGTGGGAATCTCCCTTATTCCAATTAAAACAAAAGCGGGAGATTGCCACGGCTTGTGCCAAGCCTCGCAATGACGGATTGTTTTTTTAGGGGCTTTTAGCCATTAGCTTTGTAGCACAGCATAATGGCATTTGCTCCCATTGGTCGATGAATAACATAGAATGACAAGCGCTCGTTACACTCGCTGAATGGCAAAGCGCCCGTCATTAAGCACTCCTCTGGAGTGCGCTGCCATTAGATGCCATTAAGGGCTGAAAGCCCGAATGCCATTCAATGCCATCATTCTTGGCGCCCACCTCTTGCTCAATCAAAAATAATTTTCTAAATTTGTAAAATTCTAATATATTTTTAATATTAAAAAATAATAAGAATAATAATGGCAATTGTTAGGCAATCATTTATATCAAATCTTATAGGCAAGGATAACTATGATGCATTCAAGGAACTAGCCAAGATTGTTATAGCTACAGGTACTTGTGTCCTTGCCATTTTATTAATTCTTACAAACTTCTTTCATTGGGGATTCCTCAGCACCTTATTGAACTTGGTAACAGGCACATCCCTCTTATTTATAGCTTATGTTGCAGCATTCATATTAGTTTTGGACATAGAGGTAGATGTTGATGAGCCAGAAAGGCATTATTGGTCAAAGCCCGTCAAGCAACCTAAGCCCTTGCAATACAAATTGACAATTATATGGGGTATTATACTGATTATACTTGGAATAGGAGCTATATATTTTAGTAATGATTATAGGAAACAATATTCTTTTGAATGTGATACCTTTCTAGTAGACCATCAGGAGAAAATATATCATCTGGATTGGGATATTGACTGTGAGGTTGCTGCAGAATCTTCCAATTTGGTCAAAATGAAGGGCTACGAAATTAACCAATCTTATAAGTTATGTAATTGGTGTGAATGCTGGGCTTCGGATGCTGAAGCAGAATATGAAGCAAGTAGATATTTTAGAAGATAAATAGCGAACTAAAGCCACCACAAATAAGTTATACCCTAGAGTACAATATATCAAGGGGTATATGAAAAAGTAATCGGGTTACCGAGACTTATCTATATGCAAAGCCTTCCATTCGTGGAGGGCTTTCCTTTTACCCCTTAATATAGTGGCGGCAAAATATTTATCGGTGGCAAGGCTTAACTTACGGCACGCTATAACGGAAAGCGGAAAACTATATTTTTAGTAACCTCACCACAAGCAACAATAAGTCCCCCGCACAGGCGGGGGATTTAGGGGGTGGGTAACACAAATGATGGCGGCAAAATATTTATCGGTGGCAAG
>JAFVOR010000061.1 GCA_017505725.1 Alistipes sp. | reverse complement strand
TATAAGTAATTATAGATTTATTAAGAAAGAATTAAAGAGATAAGAAGAGAAATATAATAAGAGAACAAATAGTTAGGAACAATCTCAATTATATTGTTGATAATAAGAGCATTATAAGGATTGTTAATTACACTATTGAAATCAGGTAGAAGAAACCTTTGAGTACACTTTGCCAGGTGAAAGATTTAGGCTACTTTTGCAGATACAAGGCACTATTTTTCTGAGACCTATATGTGACCATATGGTAAAAAATAGTGGTTGAAATGGTCTGTAAATACTTGTAGTAAGGATTTTAAGGAGTGAACAACATCCCCATCTTCCACCCAAAGAACAAACGAAGCAGAAAGGTGTCGAGAATTCGACACCTTTTGTTTTTATAGTCTATGGCGCAAATTTATTTGCAGACATAGACTATGAAAACAAAGTAGTTGATTGCCAACTTTTTGCGCAGTGCAGTTCTTTGGAAGAGCCTCCGCGGCGAGCGGGTGGGAAAGACGAGCGTAGCGCAGTCAATCCCATCTTCCACCTATGGCGCAAATTTATTTGCAGACATAGGCTATGAAAACAAAGTAGTTGATTGCCAACTTTTTGCGCAGTGCAGTTCTTTGGAAGAGCCACCGCGGCGAGCGGGTGGGAAAGACGAGCGTAGCGCAGTCAATCCCATCTATCCCCTCTCCAAGCATAATAATGTGTATAACAAGGCTCTTTTGTCATCTGCCTTGTCTGAAAAATGGTCATTTACGCTCAGCAAACTGCGCTTTATCAGACTGCGAGTAGCTCCAAAATAGCTCTTGTTATACACATTATCACAGAATGAGGGTATCCAAAATGTATTGGACACCCTCTCTTCCTTGATTGCTATTCACCTTGCTAAGGCATATCGTAGGTTATTATCCACAAGTACCAATTTCGGTTACTTGTGTTATTCGATATCTGCACCGCGGTGTTGCTTGTCTGGCGGAGGTAGACCGTTTGCGTCTGCCAGCCCGAACGTATCGAGGCCGAGATACGAATATAGTTACCCGATCTCGCTATGTTGTAGTTGGTTGCGGTAGAGCTGAAGGATACGCTTCCGTTTGTTCCATTCAAGTATGTATCTCGGGCAACACTCTTTATGTTAGTTCCCTCAACGGTAAACAGATTGTAGTAGTTGCTCGCGATATTTGCAGCGAGGGTTGTGCCCTCCGCTGTAAGGTAGGTCGATGTGTAGGCGGCATTCTGCAACATATAGAGGGTATTTCCGCTTGTATCAACACTTGTTGTGCGATTGCTGAATGTCAAACCATAAACGGTAAGAGGCTGCAAAATCTCGGCTTTGCTCTTGTCGTTTACGGTTACCTCAACCTCCATATCGTAGATACCCTTTGTGGTCTTGCTCCACTCGACATACCAGGTTGTATTTGACACCTCAGTACCATTGAAATATCCGCTTCGTGTTGCTTGCACACCATCTATGAAAACAGACGAAGGGTCTGCGCCTGCCGAGATGTTCACATAGTAGCGAATCTTCTCGCCCACAACCACAAAGTTTCGCTCGTCGTTATTAATCGAGCTGTTGATCGAGTCCTCCCAATGGCTGAATTGCACCTTCAATACCGACTTAACCAATGTAACCTCCTCGGTGTATACAAGTCCGTGTTCGTTGCGGACAACCATATGTAGGACAACACCATTGTCATCACAGTCAGATGGGGTGATATAGGAGACTGTACCCTCCAATTCATAGGCACCATCACCCTCGATGGTACGGATAACTCGTTCTCTCTCCTCGCCCGATGTTGTGGTGTAGTTTGCCATAATGGTCACCTCCTCGATTGCGCTACCATATGAATGCGACTTGTACGAGATGGTCATCTGGGTATTGGCAACAAGGTTTCGCATCGAAGGGGTCAATGTCGCTGTAATACTACCAATCTTCTCATCCTTGACGCATCGTATTGGAGTTGCGGTACGACGATTAGCATAGTCGATATGCAGATTGCCACTATAGGAGCCAACATTTGTCTCGTTCCACGACGACTCCTTGGATATATATATGCGTGAGCGGTGCATATACTGGCTTATATTGCCATTATTCTCGGCATCGGCATCGTCGCAATACATCGAGGATTGATAGTCGCCCTTCTCTCCCACGTACTTCCACGCACATACCAGTGAGTTCAGGCCGACATCAACACCCTTGAATCCCGCATATGGGAAGAAGAACTGCACGCCATTTATGGTGCGAGTATAGCCATAAGTGCCTACCGAGCCGCTACCCATACTAAACAGCGCTCCAAGCTCGCTACTTGGCACACGATAGCCATAAGGGCAAGGGTCGTAGATGGTCTTTGTGGTCATACCTGTGGCCATATTATAGCCCCAAAGGAAGTCGTAACGCTGATGTGTCCAGTTGAAGATATAGGACAATGGCTGTGCTGTAGGCAGAATCAGGTACATCGGATTCTCCACTCCGTTCTGCAGGGATGGTTGTGCAAACTGCACCACCTCGGCTGCCGTCTTTTCGTCCGACGAGAAGTCGTAGTACGGAGCTGTATTGAGGTTAATTGGCGAGTAGTTGTATGTAGGAGGTCCCATCGAAGGGTCCTTGCGCCCCCACTGATAGTACAAGCCATATGTTGCCAATGCGTTCTCTGCGCTGTTGCAGGTGGCCGCCGTAGCACCAAGGTTTCTGTCGAGGAAGGTTATCGTATGCTCGCCGATGGTTACAGGTTGCTCTGCGGGGTGGTCTGTAATCCATATATGCCACGACCACAGCACCTTTCCCTCCGCGTCATAGACCGCAATGACAGCATTGCCTCGGGCCGAAGTGTCGGGCAGCTTGAAACGGGCATATCCATACTTGAGCTCCACATCCGTGATAAGTCCGAGCTGGCTCTCCCACAACAGGTGTGCGGTGACAGGGTTTATGCGCTCGGAGGTTGGATAGAGCGTCTGAGCACCCGACGAGATGATTCCCGACTCGCCATTACCCACAATCCTTGCGAGGAAGCAATATCCATCGTAGATGTCGTTGCCATTGGCATCCTTCAACTCATCCGGAGCCACCACATAGCAGTTTGCCAACTTAAAGGTTGAGACCTTGTTCAGGTCGAGCTCCTCCTCCTCGCTAACCTCAAACTCGTGCAGGAGCGAGAGGTCGTAGTAGCGCTCATCACCCTCCTTCTCGAGGATTGCACCGATTGTTCCATTGGTCTGGAAATTGAGCTTTACATCATAGATGTGGCCCGCCTCGAAGATGTCGACAATGCTCTCCTTGCCGTCGGCATCCTTGACCTTGTGCTTAGCCTTGATAATAGTGTTGTAGACTCCCGACGAGGTGTGAATCTCCAACTCCACATCGCGATTGGGCTCGACCAGCGAGTAGCCGAGATAGTGGTCCTCTTTCGACGAGGAGCCCTCCATCTGGACAGGATATTTCGCCGAGTCGTGATAGTCGGGATGGTTCGAGTCGTTGTCGAACATCGGAGTCGTTACAATCGGCAGATTGTCGTAGTCACCCCAGTTGTAGACCTCGCCAAATTCCCCTATGCGAGTAGGCAGCCACACCTTGCACGATGTAGGCTGGTTGCGAATAATAACATTGGTGATCTCGCCCCACATCAGAAGGTTCTGAGGGCTCTGGTCAGCATATGCTGTTACACGAATAGCCGAACGATAGTGGCGATAGGTGAAGTAGTTAGAGTAGGATGGCGCGGTGAAATTGTGGCCGAAAGGCTCGCGATAGATGTTGCTTTTGTCCGTTGGATGGATATCGCTCTTGTGCGGAGAGGCGGGGTTGTACTTGTGCCACGACTGGCCTTCGCACACATTGCTTATCATCAAATCTGTCTCACCATCAAGACCTTTGAACTGCAGTGCCACCACCTCGGTAGGTGTTCCGTCGATATTGACAGTTTCGTTAAGTCGCACAGCGTCAAACTCCGAGAAGTCGAACTGGGCAGTTGCCGGTACTCCCTCCTTGCGGGGGAGGCGACAGTTCATCGGATACCAGCCGACCATTCTTGTGTGGTAGAAATGGGTGGTATCACGGTGGATTACACCATCGATCTTCTCCTCCACGATATTCATCTTGTAGGATTGCTCCGGAGCGAGCGAGACCGAACGATAGTGGATGCCTTCGGTGTTATCAGGCGATGAGATTACTGTCGATTCGAGTAGCAGAGCCTTGTTCCAATTTGTGTGATATGGTGTTGTAGGATCATTTCCTGTGAAGGTGTATAATCCATCATTTATACCATCCAAATCCTCGTCCAAGCGGAGAAAGTTCGAATCCATCTGCTTGGTCGTAATCTGGTCTATCAACGAGCGCACTGCGATGCCGGCACTCTTTGCACGCGACACATTCGGCGACTCAACCACGCACGATGGGGATATTGTCGAAGATGTGTTCAGCGAGGCGTTGTTGCCTATCTCCACACTTTGCAAACCCTCACCGGCAATCTCGCACGAAACAGAGATCGAAAGCGTGGTCAATATCATCAATATAGTATATATCCTTCTCATATCCATCTTCTCCTATTACTCTTTTTGACAACGGGCAGGCATTCCGTAAGCCGGTCCACAACCATCACCACCCGAGTTGGCAATCTGTCCCGTGTAGGTGTTGGTATAGATATAGGAACGGGTGTTGTACTGACCCATTGGCATACCCGTAACCAGGCGGCCCTGTTGTCCAACATCCTCGTAGCCTCCGTCTTGAGGGTGTCTATAGCCCATAAACGGATACCACGACCTATCGAAGTTCGCCTTGTTGAAGACCAATCCATAGCTATCGAAGTTCTGCTCACCATTGCCCAGGTTGATATTTCCGCCATTCTCGCCATAGGTGTAGCCCTGATTGTTGCCATAGCCCCACGCGTGGTGGAATGGAGTTCGGTAGCCCGGAGGGCAAGGGTCGTGCATCGTCTTCGAGAAGGTCTGACCCTGAATCGAGTAGTCCTTCACCGCGTAGCCCCACAGTGCCACATTGGTATAACCATCGGCAAAGGTCGAAGGGAACCAACCGCAGGTGTTGTTTCCGCACATCGAAGTACTCTTGTAGAATACCATCGGATTTTGCGTAGCCACAGGTATTGTAGCAGCAGCTGCCGTATCTATGTCGGTGCGGCTTGACCAGGCACCGGTGTTGTAGTTCTTGATCCAATACTTCGACGACTTTGGTTTGCCACTAACAGTTTCATCGCCGGAGTTATATGCTGGAGGGCCCATAATAGGGTCCTTGCGTCCCCACTGATAGTAAAAACCGTATGTTGCCATACGCTCGTTGGTATTTGCGAACGATAGCTTGCTCACCGCTGTGTTCGGAGTTGTGGTTGCACCGATGTTGCGATCCATAAAGGTGTAGTTTCCGGTGATCAGGTCGACTGGCTTGTCGGTAAACCATATATGCCACGACCACAAAATCTCGCCATCGACATCGTATGCTGCCAGACCCACATTTCCCTCGTGGAACTCTCCGACGTGGAACATCACATAGCCTTCGCTATCCAGCTCGCCATTGTTGAGAATTTGCATAGGTATGAAGTTATCCACATCGCTGGCATTGCCCGTAACCTTGGTGAAATCGCCCTGCCACCACAAGAAATCGACCTTTGCAGGGGCAATGGTAGTTGATAATCCACCGTTAATCTCGGCGGTGGTTGTACCACCCAGCGGAAGGAGTGAGCCTACGCCATTGCCTCGTACCGAAGCCTTGAATTTGTAGTAGCCGGCACGATGTACCATATAGCAGTTTGCTGTCTGCGAGGCGCTCAGATTTGTTACAATAGCTGTCGAGTGGCTCGATACACAGCGCACGGGCAAAGCACGATTGCGATGGCTCTCCGAAGAGTTCCAGCCGGCATTGCCACTTGCTGTATAGCGCAACTCGTATGGTGGAGTGTTATTCGCTCTCAAATCTATGGCACTCGACCATAAGCGCACAATATCACGGGTGAGGTTCTCCGCACCGTCGCTCTCGATGTAGCCCTGGAATGGATACCACACATTGTTCGAGGCAACCGAGAGATTCACACCCTGACCACTGTGCCAACCTCCACTTCGCTCATAGTTGGCGATATTCTGCCATACTCGCATATCGGCAACCATATATCCCGGAGGACAAGGGTCGTACATCGTCTTTTCGAGGTCGGTATGCTCGTTCTGATAGCCCCACAAGGCGTTGTTCTTTGTCGCCAACCAATCGTAGCGGTCGCTATATCCGCTTCCGTACATAGTCGTAGGATTCGCCACAGCCTCCTCGACCGTAGCCACCTGCCGAGAGGTACTTGGTACCTTCGACACCGCTCCATAGACACCCGACGATGCCGGCTTAAATGGCGTTGGACGGCCCCACTGATAGTACAATCCATCCATTCCGTCTCCACCATCAGGCTCACAAGAGGTGGCACCAAGGTTTCTGTCCTGTACGATATATCCGTTAGGGCAACCTTGCGCCTTGACTCTATCGGTAAGCCATATATGCCAAGTCCAGAGGATGTTACCACCCTCCTCGTCGTAGGCTGCAATCACCACATTACCCTCCGAAAGCAGACGCTTATCCCCTTCGTCGTTCGGATTACCCTGCACGTGGAACAGGACTCTGCCCAGTGACAACTCGTGCATATCGAGTGTCAAGGCCTTGCGTTGTACGCCATCAACAGTAATCATAGGCGTATCGTCCCAGAGGATGTCGATATAGCCGGGATTGAGCGAGGTGTTGCCCCCAACAAGCGAATTGTCGCCATTACCCTTCACCGTACCATCAAAGCAGTAGCCATAATTTGCCGAGTTTACGATATAAGAGTTTGCTGTTTCGTAGTTCGAGAGGTTGTAGAACATATCTACATCTACCTCCTGTTCAACCACCTCGTCGTGGCGCTTCCAATCGCTAACCGACACATCGGCATTTATCAAGCCGTGATTCGAGAATCGCAATACGATATCGTAGGCGTGTCCCGCCTTGAAGTTGCGGGCAATCGAGACTCTCTGGCGAGCCGTTGCCGCACTTGTCGAGAGCGAGATGTTGAGCATTCCCCCTGTCGGAGGTGCTGCCACACACTTTGCCACCATACGACGATTCGACAGACCTACAGGAATCTTCTCGCCCGGCGAGAAGTAGATGTTGTTATTCTCGTCGGAGAGTTTCAGAGTTTGGCTGCCCTCGTAGGCTATGCCGAAGAGCCCCTCATCATCGGTCGGGAGTGTAAGCACGCACGATGTCGGAAGCTCCTCGATCTGCATATCTTCGAGCGCACCCCACGCCATAGATTGGGTAGTGCCCTCCTCCTGCATCGTATATACAAATATTCTATACACACAGAGTGCGTGGTCGAACTTCATCAACTCGAAACCTTCGGTTTGCGATCCCGTGGTGACATTTCCATAGAGGATGTCCGAATCTCCCGTAATAGGGATTCGCACCGTCGTAGCCTTCGACGTGGAGTTATATTCGTAGCCCTCTTCGCCCGGACGCCAAGGTTGCCAAGCCACATACTTCACATAGTCGGTAGTGTTGTAGAAGAACTGCGCTGCACTCGTAAATACGATATCGCGAATATAGCTATTGTTCGGATTTGGCAGCCCCATCTCGGCAAGGATAGGCTCACCACAATCTACGAATGCGGGGTAGGAGAGCGAGTAGACCTCGTCAATACGCGCCATACCTATCGAGATGACCGTATCGGTAGCAGCATCAATGATACCACTTGTGGAGTTGGCATTGCCGCGTGTCGAACTTGGCGAATAGACAATGTTTGGCGAGTAGCCCACATCGGCCCACAACCTCACACGCTTCGAGTCGAGGTTCTGCACCTCCTCGCTATGGTCGTTCAGACAGCCCACAGCAACGAGTGCCACAGCCATCATTAGCGATATATATATCACGAATCTCTTCATCTCTGCTCCTCCTTAATGAATCTCTGGCAACACAGTACCTTCGATATAATCGACATTTATCCAATCCTTGACCACACCTTCGAGGTTCACACCCGAGTCGATGGTTGCCGTATAGATAACACGATGGCCCGATTGGTAGTTGATAGGGTTGTAGTTGAAGAGGTAGAACTCCTCGCTATGTGTCACAAAGTTATCGGGGCTATCGGCCGTCACCTTCTCGTTAATCTCGTACTCTATGGTAAGTTTGGTATTTGCAGTAATCTGCTGAGGGATGCACATTATCTTCATCACCGCCTCGGTATTCTCGCGCTCGTCGCCAATTATGGTTGTCGATGTTGGCGCAAAGGTGTATACTACACTATTCGATCCCGAAGGTGTTGTCTGCCATACATTGCGCTCGCCCGAGTTGGCTATCGCCTGCGCTGTACACTTCATCGATCCCGATGTGTAGATATTCTCGAAGGTCATCCTCTTCAATCGCGCATCGAACATATTGCCTCGCACCACATATATCTCTACCAGCGACATTGCGTGCTCGAGGTAGAGCTGCACGATAGGCTTCATCGCACCATCCGCCACCTTGTAGGTGTAGGAGAGGAGGAAGTCTATCATCGCCGCCTCGTTGTAGGTGGTAGGTTGCTGCACCTCTATCTCGAGAGCATCCTTTCCGCTTACGAGGGTCAGACCATTCATTGTGTTGTAGGCATAACCGTAGAAGGAGTAGCTGCTACCCTCCACCCAGCTGCGCTTGGTCGAAGGAAACCACTTACCCGTAGCCACATCGCGAGTGATGGGGGCGTTGTTGTAGATGCGCGAGGTGTTGTTCTGCACGCCATAGATATAGACCGATCGGTTGTTTATATCCTCCTGCGTCATTGCACCTCGCTGGATATGCTCGGCATTGAAGGCAATCTCGCCCGATTGTGCGATTGCCATCTCCTCGCCAACGCTACCGCACGCCGACAATGTCAACACTGCAAACAATAGAATATATACTCTCTTCATACTCTCTCCCTCTATAAATCGACATAGTGGTCAATCCAATCAACAACCCTGACCTCGGTGGTTATGGTGTTGTCGGTGATGGTCAAATTGTATTCGTACTTCTCGCCCGACTTCCACTCGGTAGGCACCGAAGAACTCGCAAGTCGTCCAAGTTGTATGTTTCGTATGGCATACTCGGCATCGCCCTGCTTCTTATACTCGAGGTGGAGCGTTACATCGGTCTTGTAGATGGTCTGTGGCAATACCAATATTGTACCCACATCGTAGAGCGGATGTCGTACATCGAGGTTTACCGGCAAGCCATTGTCGGGCAGGGTGCAAGCGCCACCAAATGCTTGCGACAGCTCGTTCAGCACCGTCTCGCTCAGAATCCACTGCGCCGAGCCATTTGCTCCAAAATGGAAAGAGCCGACATTGTGCAAACCCACCAGACGGATATTGCGTACATCAATCAATGTGGCATTCGATGCGTTGATGATATTGAACTGCAACGCAGCACAGGCGTGGCGGAAGTTGAGGTGTACGGTGGAGAAGTCCTCGTTCTCGGCTAGGTCGCGCTGTGCCGAGGCGTACAACAGATCGGGGCCACCCGTGGTTGCCTCGTAGTTGCCAAGCACCACTCGTCCCTCTGCGTCAGAGAAGGTGCAAGGGGCTTCGTATGGACATACGGCACAGAAATTATACGAGGCCTTCGATATCCAATACTGGGTGTTGTCGTAGTCCCAGCAAGGTGTCTCGGCTGTGGTGTTGTAGAATAGACGCTCGGCATCGAATATGCGTGCCGTATTACCATCGAGAGTATAGGTGCCAAAGAGCTTGAGCTCCTGTTGTTGCAGCCCCTCAACGCCCTCGATGAGAGCGCGGCCATACTGTGAAGCGAAGCCTATCTCGGTCAACACATCATTACCTATCGGTTTTGCTGTTTCACAACTTGCCAAAACCAACAATGCCAATACTATTGTCAATACCTTACGCATAATTTATTCTAAACGGAAAACGGAAAACGGAAAGCGGAAAACTAATTTTGCATTAACCCTGCTTTGCAGGCTTTTCCTCCTTCGCACCTCGGCATAGTCTGCAAGCAGCCTCTGCTCTCGGTTTGTCGTCGGTTTTGCATTTTGCATTCTGCATTCTGCATTCTGCATTCCAATCCTCAATCCTCAATCAATTCGTAGTACCTGAGGGGGCGATCAAACCCCCACAGGTTAAATTTTGTAACAATTAGATTGTGATGTTACCGCCATCAACTGGAATCCAATCCTCAACTGTGCAGTCGAAGATAATCTCGTTCACGTTGATAGTGTAGTTGTAGGTGTACTTGTAACCCATCTCCCAGTTGCCCGAAAGAGTGTGAGTGTAAGTGTGCTCGTGACCATCGATAGTGTAGACGATAACGATCTTGGTCTGTGCAGCAGGGATTACGAGAACTGGCTGTGGAGCAAATGGAGTAGCAGCCTCGAGGGTTGCATCCAAAGTGCCATTCTCAACACCAGTTGTAGTCTCTGGCAAGAAGTAGCGAGAGATTGGCAAACCAGCCTGCCAAGTAGCCTCGCTCTTTGCACCAACTACAGGGGTTACGGTCAAGATACCCGACAAGTTCACATCCTTAACAGAGACATTCTTAACGATAACGGCAGCAGCCGAATCGGTCTTCTTGAAGGTTACGTTAAGCTGAGCGTAAGCGTGGTGGAAGAGCAATGGCTGAGCCGAAGTCTGAGGAGCCTCAACGCTGAGGAGGTCCGAGAAGACAACATCGTGCTGATCCATCAAGTTGTTGTCGATAGTACCCCAAACAACCTTCTCGATCTCACCGTTAGTCTTGTACGAAGGGGTGATAGACGAGTTTGCCGGATAAGGGCAAAGGCCGATGAACTGCATATCACCGCTGGTTGGCCAGTAGCGAGCAGGCTCACCCTTCCACAACTCAGTACCTGCATCGTAAACGAACTTGCCGTTCTCGAAGTAGCTTGAATAGTTACCGTCCTGCGCGTCATCCCATACAGCAGTAACTGAGATTGGGTAGGTCATATCATCGTTGGTCTGAATGATACCACGAGTTACGGCCGACTTGAAACCCATCTCCTGCAACTTACCTGTGTAAATCTCCGAGGTCTGAACACAACTGCTCAACGATACCATCGCTGCTGCAGCAAACAAGAAAATCTTTTTCATAATTTAAATGTTTTAAAAAATGGTTAATAAAAAAGTTAATTAAAAAAGGTTTGTTAAAAAATGTGTAAATGTGTAAAAATGTGTTTGTTAAACTGTTCTCTTTCTCTGTTTCGTATTAATCAAAGTTTTTAGGTTGTTAGCATCTCTCTTCACTCGTTAGATGTCGATATCGTACTCAAACTCCTTCCAATCGTCGACCGTAGGGGCAAAGCCACCTCCGACCTCAGGCTTAGGTATGTCTATATCTCCGTTTATCACGATATGCTGTCGAGGGTTATCCTCCATCTGGTCCGACACGTCGAAGTTGTACATATACGGGTGGCCGGCAATATCGGTAAAGAGGATGCTCAACAATGCCACATCGCCACTCGTCTTTTCGCGTCCGAAGGTCTCGAAGTGCGAGGATATAAACGCACTGCGACGCTGTGCGCTGATGACATCGAAGTAGATTGCCAAGGGGTCGGTTGAGCGTGTGTTTGTGGCCAAAAAGTTCGAACCTACCTGACCCGAGAGTATCATAGCGACACTTCCAACCCACTCCATACCCGTTATGCCATTGATCTCGACGGTCCAGCTCTCGACTATGGTGCGTGCTGTGGTCTTGATGATAAAGACATCCTCGGTGATATGTTGAGGGATGTGGATATTTCGCTCGCGTGCCACAAAGAGGTGTCCGGGTGTCACTCGGATGTTGTCATACGAAGGTCGGGTCTCGACACGCGACTGCAGATAGCGCGTGAATGGGCTACGCTGCTGCTCGCTGATCTCATTGGTGTAGGCCTCTACATCACTCCATACATAGTAGTTACGCACTCGCGTCTCGCCCGCCTCGATGTTGTAGACAACCATATCGACATCGCCATACGGTGCGAATATGTATCCTCCCTTGCTCGATACGAAGTCGTGGCTGAGATACTCTCCCGTTTCGGCATCGAAGAATGCCACACGCATCAAACCCGGGTCGACATAGTCGTAGTTTACAATCTCCTCCTCGATGGTGAGGTCGAGATATACCTTGAGGTACATATCCTCCATCGGACGACGCTGACACGCCACCGAGATAAGAGCCGCCACAACGACGAGCAGTATGTAACGCACTCTACTCATCGTCGCACCTCCTTGTCGTTTGGTTTAACTCTCTGGAAAATTGGCACTACGAGCGAGATATTCGCCTTGGTAGGGCCGAAGAAGCCTATACTCTTGGTTATCTTGTCGCTGATGAGCGGACCACTGGCCTCGATTACGGAGTATTGTCGCGCTTGCGAGTAGATAAAGCCCAGACCGATGGAGAATTCGAAATGTACCGACTTTTTCTTACCTACTGCCATTGCGTAGGTGTAGTCCACGCCCACATTCACAAACTCGCCCTGATGGCCGTGGAAGTTGCGCTCGAAGTCGTAGTAGCCCATATAGCCGTACAAACCTATCGAATGGCCCTGAAGGCGGTCAAATACGGTTCTCTCCTTGCCAAACCAGTAGCGGCCCTCGATACCCCAGGCGAGCAACTCGAAACAGTTCTTGTTGTCTCTCTTTGGCCATACCCAAGGGTAGTAGTAGTCGGCCCCCACCGACCAATTGTTTCCTATAGGCACCTCGACACCAAAGTTGAGTGCCGGAACAAGCAGATTCGAGCGTATTGCCACAACAGGCTTGCGCAGCTCGACAGGCTCTGTATTTGTTTTGTATTCGAAGCGCAGAGGTGGAATAAGTTCGAGGGGCTTCATTGACCAGAAGGCGCGATCGTCGAGCAACGCCTTCTCCTCGACAATGCGCACCACAGTGGCATTTCGTGCCGAGCCCATAAACTTTGTCGTAAGCAATCGCCAGGTCTTACCCGCATCGAGGGCGTGGATATACCTCTCCTTCTGGACAATCGATGCGTTCATACGAAGAATGGCGAGCACCTCTCGGCGATTCTCGGCCTGATAGGTCGCCTCTATGTACGACTCAAAAGCCTTCCAATCCTCACCTGCCGATGTGGTGTGAATTGTCAGTTTGTCGCCACCCTCCATCTTGGCGATGATGTTGCGCAACACATTTGCACGACGCAGAGCGAGGGCGTGGTTGTACTTCTCGCTACCAATCGGGGATGCCGAGCCTTCGATGACGATGGTGTGGCTGCCCTCCTTTTTTGAGGCAACCTGCTTGACCATCGCTACCAACTTGCGGTAGGCTACGATGTTGTTCTTATATGACCAGCGAGGCCACGCCTTGTCGTGCTCATAAAGCACCGATACACTCTGCAGATTCAGCTGCGCTTCAGCCTCGGCAATGCGTGCAAGGGCGTGATCGTGCTCGCTCACGCGTGCGGACGCAAAAGAGCTACCGAGGTTTTTTGCCTCGGTATTCTGCGCCCGAACCACTACGATGGATATAAGGGTGAGAATTAGAAAAACGAATATATTTCTAACTAACCTCACTTTTGTACAAGTTCGGAAAAATCAAAGATTTTCTACTCTTCTGTTTGCTCCTAATTTCGAATTGCAAAGTTACAAATTTTTTCCCCAAAAACAGCATATTTAGTCAATAATTTACCCCCCCCCCCCTGAATTTTCCTATATAACATCCACATAATCAATAACATACATCAATCCGTAAATGTTGGGTCTCCAAACGCGTGAGATGAAGCTCGGAGAGTTGGGGTGTGGAGGGGTGTGCGGGTTGGTTACTAGGGTGTAAGTGCCTTGAAGTTAGGGGTTTACGGGCTGTTTGGTTAAGTTTTTATGTTTTCATTTGAAAAATCCAAAGTTTTTTCTTATCTTTGCATAGAAATACACTCTTTTGTGAGGTTGATGATAGGAAAAATCCTGCTGCCTCTTCTTTAGTGGTAGAGGGTCTAGGTGATTTTGTTGACTTTGGGAGTCTATAAAACCGACTTAATAATAAATGAATACCGCGATGAGAAAAATTAAACTTTTGTTTACTTTGTGTGCGCTATTGTTTGCGCACCTGGCAGTGGCGCAAAACACCAATATCTATGTGTGGGATGTGACGCGATCGATGATTGGCGAGGGTACTGTCATCGGTGTAAAGACTCCTAATGTCTACGACAAGGTGGAGGAATATCTTATCAAAGATATAGAAAAAATCTCTATACCTAGCACTCGGATTGTAGTTATTCCATTTCAGGAGGATGTGCTCAGGGACTACATCATCACCGCTGATGATGCAACTCCTGAGTCGAAGAGATCTGTGATTGCCAAAATCAAGGAGACCGGTCCTGCGTGCTTCAAGCTGACACACAGCAGAACAAACATTGCGGGTCCTATCTACTATGCGCTACAAAACTATCAAGACAAAAGTAGAAATGACAAAGTTGTGGTGCTTACCGATGGTGTGCAGAATATGGCTGGCGGATCCGAGGCGCTTGTGGATGCTATCAAAGAGTGGAATCGTAGTTCCGACGCCACAGACTTTATGGTTTATGTTTTGACTACAGAGAACGCAAAGAGGCCTATTATTGAGCCTATTCCAAATGTTGATTTTACGGATACAGATCGTTTTACAAATCAGATTGAAACTCTCAATCTCACCCCCTCGCAGAGAGTAGACCTCAATATTAAGAATGATAAGAGTCTAAAGATAACATTTGCAAAGAATTCCGAAACAGCTATTCCTGATGGCGTAGAGGTGACTATCAAGAGTGAGCCAGGTTGTCCACTGCGTATCGACGAGAAGGCGACAATCGTAGGTGGTAGCATATGCCTTGCACTCCAGTTTGATTACGAGACACTCAAGAATCAGTTCCCGCAAGAGGAGACATATTGCAAATTGCAATTGGACCTTGTGGAGGCCAGCAAGATATATAGCGAGAATAGCGAGAAGGTAAAAGTTGTGCTCACTCCATCTGAGGTTACTCTTGTTATCAAGAACAAGAAGGAGCGTGTTTTGAAGGTAGAACTAATCGATTAATTTGAGATATGAGACGTATTATTAGCATAGTTGTATCGGCTTTAGTGGCCTTTGCATTGGTAGGTTGTCAGCAGAAGTCTACTGGTGCGGACTGGGGCAAAACCAAGTATTATCGCAGCTCTCTGCTCAAGAAATATGAGCCGGTCGTTATGACTCGCACCCTGAACTTTTGTCTTAACGAGGATGCTCAAGATTTGAGCAACAACACCTTCGAGTTCAAGGTCTACGAGAAGTTGCCTTCCGAGAAGATGGTCGAGGCAGAAGGCATTGTGGTCTATAAAAATGGTGCGGTGTGCGCAGACAACATTCTTCGTGTCAAGGGTAACGAGGGCGATGTAGAGTTGGGTATCGAGTTTACCGATGCTGTTGCCGAGGGTAATCATCTCTACTACTTGAAGGAGGTATCGTTGGGTGGCCTTGATAGAATCGAATATATTAAACTTGGCGAAGGTGTTATCGCCAAGAAGGTCGATATTATGAATCCGGCAAACAAGTGGACTATGATAGGTCTAATTGCGCTCTTAATATTGTACATTATTTGGATAGTATTTATCAGCCGAAAGCACTTGAAGTTTGCGAATGTATATATAACCTACCCAGGTAGCACAGACGAGGTTCGAGTGTCGTGCAAGAATTGCACCAAAATTATCCTTACGAACAAGCCTTGCAAGCAGAATTTCTTGCACACCATTTTTATGGTGCGTAGTGCAATCGTTGTCAACGAGTGTTTCACACAGGATGTAACGATTCATCCGGCACGTAAAGGTTGCATTCGTGTCTCCACGCGCCTTAGTGTCGACTCTTCGCCATTCGATATGCCAGAGCGCAAGGAGATATTCTATGTCTACAACGACGACAACCAAAAGATTGGCATTCAAACAATGTAATACGTATCAAATAGAATAACATATTATTAACTCAAACTAGTAATCCAAAATGAGACCAACAATCTACATCGGTTTGGGTGGTACTGGTATCAGAGCCATCTCACAAGCAAAAAAACTGTATGAGGATATCCACGGTAAGGGGAATATCCCTAACTACATCGCCTTCTTGGCTATGGATTTCAACCTTGCGGATATTGATAGTCCAGAATTGCCAACACCAATGGGTGATGATGCAGTGCAGATTAACTATAACGGTAGTCCTCGTGAACAGTATGAGAGTCGCGCTAAAAAAGGCGCTTATCGTTGGGTTTTTGATGGTAATACAGATACTATATCTCACAAAATCACCGATGGAGCAAGTCAGGTGCGCACCACTGGTCGCTTCTACACCGAGTACGTAATGAGCTCTATTGAGCCAGCTTTGAAGCGTTGCTGGCAGCAGGTTTCAAGTATCACATATGTAAATGAAAAGGGTGAATCGGTACCTTGCGAGGAGATAGATATCCACATTGTGATGTCGTTGGCGGGTGGAACCGGCGCAGGTTCATTTATCAATATTGCCGAGATGGTTCACCGCAACTATGGCAAGCGAGCTCATATCGTTGGTTATGGCGTTCTTCACGGAGTATTCCGAGCTATGGACCCTCTAGGTGTGCAAACCCCAAAGGTTCGAGTGAATGCGTACTCTTCAATTGTTGACCTCGACTACTTAATGTCGGCAACACCAACAAATCCAATTGAGTTTAAGATTAATGGTGCTGTACGTGAGTTGACAGGCCCTATTTTCAACGAGTTCTTTGTAATTGACAACCAAACCGCAAATGGATACTCTATCAATGATATAAATTCTCTTTGCGAGGCTGTAGGTTCTTGCCTCTTTGCAAGTAGCGGTGATATGGGTTCTGCTATTCAGGGTGGTCAGAGCAATGTTCGTTGGCAACTTGGTAGTTATGGTATTCTCCACAAAAAAGGTTGGGTGCAGGCCCTGGGTGGTTGCCAGATAGTATACAAGGGCGACTTGTTGGCAGATATCTATGGCTCGAAAGCAGCCATAGAGCTTATCCGCAAGATGCGCTTGGAGGGCAACGGAATTGAGAAGGTGGTAACCGACTGGATGGACTTGGTGAAGGTTCGCGAGAACGAGGGTCACGACCTCCTCATCGATTCGATCTACTCGCCAGAGAGTATGGGTAAGCTCAAGAATCCGAAGATAACTATTGATGACACCTTCAATGATATCAAGACCGAGACTTCTAGGTATATGAACACCCTTGTGGAGTTCCCTACCGAGAAGGATATCGAGGCTCTTAAAGAGAGTAAGATTGAGGCCCTGGGTGATAAGTTGAATGCTATTATGAGCGCAGAGTGTGGCATTGGTAATGCTAAGCAGTTCCTCGTAACTCTGAAGTCGTACTTGCAGATTTGCAAGCGAGAGATGGAACAGGAGGCAACAAAGCTCACACAGGAGCTCAACTCTAAGACTCAGGCTGTAGAGGGTGCCCTTAAGGAGTACGACGAGTATAGCCACAAAGCATTTCAGGTATTCCGTGGAGGCGGTAAGGAGGATCGTTTGAACAATGTTTCATCTTCTGCTAAATCGGCTCTTAGGTTGGCACTCGAGATTAAGCGTCGTGAGGCTGCTCGCGATATCTTCACAGCCTTGATTGCCAAGGTGGAGGTTTATGGTCAGCAGATTGAAGCTATAGACCAACTGCTCGTCAACTTGAGCAAGGCGTACACCGAAAATGCTACCGAGAAGATACACGAGACGAGCGCATCTACATTCGAGTACGACCTCTCTTACAATATACGCACAAATATGCCGTTCAACCCGGACGAGGTCGGTCTTGCTGGCTTTATGACAACCATTTCAAAGCCCCTGCTCGAGATGGATATTCAGACGGAGTTGAAGCCGGCTATCGATGGCTATGTATCGATGTTGCCTGAGGCGGTGGCTTATCGCGAGAAGCGCCTGATTGATGTTATCAACACCCTCAGCGACAAGGAGTACGATATTCTCAAGACCAACATTGAGGCTAAGTCGAGCAGCTTGTTGCGAATTGATAATCGTGGTCAGGAGAATAGTAGAGGTAAAAAGCCAACCGACATAATCGTGCGTGAGTATATGGTTTCACTCTACTGCGACCAGAACGAGCAGTGCAGACTTGAGACCGATAGGGCATTTACCCGCAATGTAGCACAAGCTGCAAGCTGCAAATTCTACCCAAATCCTTGTGAGCAGCTCCGCCAGAAGATGTTTATCTTCCGCGCTGAGTATGCTGTGATTCCTTATTGCATAGGAGCCTTAAACGATATGGTTGTCGACGAATATGAGCAGCAAATTAAGGATTCGATGATGCCGGGTTCTACAGAGTTCAACCCTCACTTCGACAAGATCTTGTTTGAGGAGATGCGCAAGCAGAACTTCAAACTCGAGCCGGAACTTCCAAACGAGGCTATGTTCTACTGGGTATGTGGTCAAATCTTCGGCTACGTAGATGTTGCCGAGCAGTGCTACATTATGGAGAAGGAGAGCGATGGTACCCCTATCAAGCAGTTGCGTAAGGAGGATGTTACCCATCCTAAGTATATCGCTAACCGTAAGGGTAAGTACTACTTCTGGGAGGAGCGCAGCAAGAACAATGGCGCAGACAAGAAGTGGTATCCTATCGGTAGTGTAAGCACTGGCGACCGTCTCAAGGCATTCGAGAACTTCAAGGCGATCACCTTCCCGCAGTTCAAGTCTGATCTCCACTCCTTTATCCTGGGGTTGAAATCTACCAAGGGTAGTGAAGTACTGAAGGCGATGATTGCCGAGGTAAAAGCGATGGGAATGGAGGACTATATCGACCTTGTACTCTGTACCGATAAGGCAAGTGCTACATACTATAGCCAGAAGAAGATGGAGCTCACACAGATTACTGCTGAGTGGGATTACATCACCGACGAAACTAGTGGCCTTCTTATCGCGCTTGAGAATCTAAAATAATCTATTATGTCTATCTTTGCACACATATTTGTTGGCAAGGAGTATAAAGACTTGGTAATGGGCATTGGCCGTACTACGCTACGCATTGGCGGTAGTACGGCTATTGCTAACATCAACTATCTGGTCGCCGACATCAAGGACGAGACCGTGCAGCTCAGTCGCCTAGTCGTCAAGAACAGCGCACCTCAGCCCGAGTTGATAGGCCAAGATCGTTATACGGAACTTGTGTGGTCCGACTATTCGGACACTAAACTTGCCGAGTTTGGCAAGCAGTGGCGTGATGTGTACAACGAACTTATCACGGCCACGATGGGAGCAACGCAGCTCTATGTAATGCTCCATTTCCCTCTCTATAAGGATGCGATTGTGGGTTCCGTTCAGAATCTTTATGGAGCTATAACAAGCGTGAATATGCCTATGCAGATCGATTTCGTAGGCTACTGTGAGGATTTGGCCCACATCGTGGAGCCTGGTCTCAAGGAGGTATCTCACGCCGCTAAGCAGGCTGTTAAATTCGCCGAATTCCGCAAAAACAAAAAGTTGCTCAAATCGCAGCATCTAATTGTCTTGCAGAATTCAAATCGTTACGGAATCACACTCAGTCTGAATGCCCATTCATTAACCGAGGTTATTTCGCACTTTGCCATAAGTTGCAGCAACCACTATACAGAGTTATTCCCATCAGTAGTTGTCTACAAGGATGTTGTGGCATTTGGTTTGGCATCGATCGAGATTGATAAATTTATGTTGGTGGACTATCTTCTCCAGCGTACTGTACTCAATGCGATGGATATGTCTTGCGTCAACCAAAAAGATGTCAGCTCGAGCAAGGCAAGCGAGATTGCAACCAACCTTCTCAAGGGTAAGCTAAACATCCTAAGCGAGTTCTTCAAAATAACTGAAGAGAAAGATTTCTCAGAGGTGCAGAAAGGTTTTTGCGAAGAGGCTGTCGGTGTGTACAACCAATGTTTGGAGCGACTAAATCGCACGAAGAGCATACCTGACAAAGTGGCTATATTGGCGACATTGTTGTCAAAGAACGAATGCGAGCTATTCTCGCAGGCGGTCTACAACCAAGATGGTTTGCGTATTTATGACCTGTTCTCTGAGAGCCTTGATTTCTTTATTGAGAACGATTACGGTGGCTATCTCAAAGTTGGCGACAATGCACCAACGAATCCTATTCCGGAGTTGAAAAAGCTGGATGCGCTGGTTATCGATTTGGAGGCACAGCGTCGAGCTATGGCCGAGCAACTCGAGATTTTGGGTCAGCAAATCGACAAGAGTCATAACGTCGAGGAGTGCTATCTCGAGGATGGTGTATTCCACTTCAAGGGACACCACTTCCGTCTTATGCCCGACTTGGAGGAGGATCCATTGGAGGATATTTACCAACCGTCTCCAAACTTGATTATTCGCGATAGTATCGATTTGCGCGGAGGTTTCCGCCCTATTCAAAGTCAGGGTTCGCAGGGTTCGTGCTTGGCTCACGCCTTGACCGCTATATTCGAGTATGCGAGCAAGTTGAGTACCAACGAGGAGATCGACCTGAGTGAGGCATTCCTGTACTACAATGCGCGTGAGATGGATTCCACAGGCGATGTTTCTACCAATACTGACATTGGTTCGCGCGTTACGCCAGCGGTGCAATCCTTGATGAAGTATGGTATCGCAAAGGAGGAGTTCTGTCGCTACAACGAGGATGATTGGACTACCAAGCCATCTGCGGAGGCGTATGCTGATGCTGCAAAACGCAGATTGATCAAGGCTATGAGCGTTGAGCGCAATACCACCGCTATCAAGTCTGCATTGAACGAGGGTTATCCAGTTGCCATTTCGTTGGCGCTGTGCAAGAGCTTCAACTCGGCATCTAATGATGGATATGTTCCTATGCCATCACAAGAGGAGATCGAGGAGAGGTTTGCTCCTCTGCCAGATGAGGAGAAAAAGGATAAGCACTCCTCGCACGCTATGGTCGTGGTGGGTTATAGCGAAAAACTTCGCCGCTTCATTGTCCGTAACTCTTGGGATGTAGATTGGGGCGAGAATGGCTATTGCTATGTACCTTATGAATATATCGACCACGAGCGATTGTGTCAGAGTGCAACCATCTTTACCGAGATTGAGTCTCTGCCAACGCTCAAGATGGAGAATATTCCTTTCCTGGCAGTCGATGACCAGGATTTGAACATTCGATACTATATTGCGCAGGCTTCTCTTGCGAAAATTGAGAGCGACCTGGCCCAATCACGACAGCAACGCAACGAGCTGTTTATTGCGTGCCAGACCCTCATCGCACAGTTCTCGTCGCAGCCTCTCACTCGCGATGGCTACCTAAAATCGTCGACAGAGGCCTTGCAAAGTCGCATCGACGATGCTCGCAATAGACGCAAGGAGATCGAGGAGATGCAAGAGTTGAAGAAGAAGGAGTTGAAGAAATTCTACCTTAAGACAACTATCATAAGTAGTGTTGTTGTTCTTCTCTGTTGGTTGCTGATTTGGGGTATCAATAGCCTGGTTGAATTGTCAGGTGGATTATACCACTGTAACTACTTAAAAATGCTCTATGTTATTGTTCCAGGTCTGATTTGTGTGATCTATATCACTACCAAGAGGTGGAAGGCTTGGCGCGAAGAGAGTCACGAGCTCGCAAACGACGACGCTCAGCTCGATGAAGCAATAAGGAGAGATGAGAAGATTAAGCAGGGACTTAAGTATAAGACCTATTCGACATATCACCTGATGCAGGAGATAAGCAGAGTTCACAATTTGTTGGAGAATAGATATCTCAACCTTCTCAAGATGCTCAACAACTTGCGTGCGTGGTACAAGGAGACAGACCTGATGTCAATGGCGGATATGTCGAACAAAGGCATCCCTATTATCTCATTGCTTGATAAAGAGCTTTTGGATCAGTTCTTTAATGAGAACATAAAGGGAAACAATGAGTTTGAGATAGACTTCTGCGAAACTATCAAATCGGATGCGTTGATAAGCACAGAGGATTTGGCAGATCTACGACATAGTCTGGTTGATAAAGCAACTATATTTCTGCGCAACTATTCTAAGATTAATAGTTTCAGTATGTCGCGTCATATCGCAGGCCCAGCTTATGAGTGGTTGGTTCCGGTGGATAGGAAAATGGCAAATGAGTGTGATAGTCAGTCCGACTTATTCATCCATTTCAGCCCTAGTGCCGACCCTGATATTCAGGTTATGAAACACATTATCTCGCATAATGTAGCAGAGTATACAACTAGTTTGGCTAAGGTTTTCCCGACTTTCCCAAAGTTCCATAGTTCGGATGATGGTGACCGCTTGCTTTATCTTACTGTAGCCCCATTAAGTTATAGTGATTGCGAGATTCTCAAGAATTAACCTAATTAGCAAACTTTTTTGAGGTTTGACCGAAAAAAAGTTTATGTTAAATTTTCAAGAGCCTGTCTAACAAGTAAAAAGTTAGACAGGTTCTTTAGGTTTGTTGTTGCGGGCGAGCACTATCGCTTGGGGTGGAGGACTATGTAAGGCACGATCATCTCCTCCATCGAGATGCCTCCGTGCTGGAAGGTGTCGCGGTAGTAGCGGATGTGGCGATTTGCATCGTTGTTGTAGACCAGGAAATCGTTGTTGTAGGCAAAGATATAGCTCGAGGTGAGATTTGACGATGGCAACTGCACCTCCTCGGGCTTGGTAACCTCGAACACCTCCTTGCGGTTGTAGGCGAGATTTCGCCCCGTCTTGTAGCGCAGATTCGCCGATGTCTCGCGGTCGCCTGTCACCTTCACAGGATTGTCCACACGCACTGTTCCGTGATCCGATGTGATGACTACGGTGTGTCCTCGCTCCGAGAGCATCTTCAGCAGGGTAAAGAGCTCCGAGTGCTCGAACCACGAGCGTGTGAGCGAGCGGAACGAGGCGTCATCCTCGGTGAGCTGGCGTATAATCTCGGTCTCGGTACGAGCGTGTGAGAGAATGTCGAGGAAGTTGTAGACGATAACCGAGAAGTCGGCATCGTAGATGCGCTGAATGTTATCTATCAACTTGCGACCTGCCTCGGGGCGTACGAGCTTGTCGAACGACCACTTGTAGCGTTTGCCCGATTGTGCAATCTGTCGAGCGAGGAACTCCTCTTCGAACTGATTCTTGCCACCCTCCTCGTTGTCGTTGAGCCACTTCTGGGGCATCAGCTTGTCGATGGCCAGAGGCATCAGACCCGCAAAAATGGCGTTGCGGGCGTATTGCGTAGCGGTTGGCAGTATGGCGCAGTAGAAGTCGTCGGTGGCGATGTCGAAGTAGCCGCGCAACATTCCGCTTATCGTGCGCCATTGGTCGTAGCGGAAGTTGTCGATAAGCAGCAGAGTGGTCTTGGAGTGGCTATCCACCACTGGGAAAATATTGTGGCGCATCAGCGTGTGCGACATCACGGGCGTATCCTCGTCGCGCGAGTTGATCCAATCCTTGTAGTTATCGCAGACGAAGCGACCAAATACTCGATTAGCCTCCGCCTTCTGGTACTGCAGAATCTCGCGTATCGACTCATCGCCCTCGACCAGCTCGATATCCCAATTGACCAACTTGCGATAGATGGCGGCCCACTGCTGGAAGCTTCGTGCATTCTGCATCGAGGTGGCAATACGACCAAACTCGGCACGGTAGTCGGCGGTGGTCTGTTCGGCCACAAGTTGCTGGGATTGAACGTGTTTCTTGATGAGCGGAATCATCTGCGACGGGTTCACAGGCTTGACAATATAGTCGGCAATCTTCGAGCCTATAGCCTTGTCCATAATATCCTCCTCCTCGCTCTTGGTCACCATAATTACTGGCGTAGTAGGGCGCACATCCTTGATCAGCGGAAGTGTCTCGAGTCCCGTCATTCCGGGCATCATCTCATCGAGGATAATCACATCGTAGGCGACCTCGGTAGCCATATCTATTGCATCGTAGCCATTGTTGCAGGTGTCCACCTCGTACCCCTTCGAGCGGAGTATCATTATGTGTGGCTTCAGCAACTCAATCTCATCATCAACCCATAGGATTCTTACCATAATCTACTCATTTTTAGCGGCGAATACTTCGCGAATGGTGGGGTAGGTGGCCTTAAGGTTCTCGGCAACCTCCTCTTCGGAGCACCACTTGGCGCAGCTGATGCCCTCCTCGGCCTGTGGCTTGGTCTCGGTGGTGTCGGCCTCGAGCTCATACCACGCAGTGCGCTTTATCTCCCACACTCCATAAACGTCGAATGAGTGGAGTGTATTGCACAAAAAACGAACAATTTTTGCCCCTTCTACGCCCGTCTCTTCGGCTATTTCGCGAACTGCACACTCCTCGTCGCTCTCCTCGCCGTCAACGTGTCCCTTGGGCAGATCCCAGCGGTGGTTGCGGTATATCATCAGCGACTCGCCCCTCTCGTTGTGTACCACACCTCCTGCGGCCAGCACATACTTGAACTCGCCAAAGAATCGCTCCTTCACAGCCTCAATGGCCTCGTCACAAACGATGATGGAGTTGGTAGTTTCAAAAATTTTGAGTACATTCGCCTTCGAAAGCTCGCTCGAAGGCAGACGAACAGCACCCTCAACCTCGACAGGTGTGTCGGTGAGTATGAGTGCTTTGTCGGTAAAAAATATCTTGGTCTGCATCGTGATGTGTGCTTTATTTGATTACAAAGATAGGAATTAAACTTAAAAAATGGGTATGAAAAAACTTTTTATTGCTATGTCACTTTTAGTTTCGGGCTTGGTGGGGTGTAACACCGCACCCGAGCCTCTCCAAATCGACAATGCGCTGACCGCCGAGGAGATTGCGGCTGCACGCCTCACCCCTGAGGTTATGTGGAAGATGGGCCGCGTGGGCTCACACGCCCTCTCGCCCGATGGCAAAACCCTGCTCTACACCCTCACACGCTACAATATGGCGGAGAACAGGGGTGTAACAGTTATCGTCGCTCACAAGCTCGAGACGGGCGAGGAGCGCGAACTTACAGACCTCGCAGCCAATGCAGTTTCGCCATCGTGGAGTAGCGATGGCCGCCATATTTGGTATGCAACAAATCGTGGTGGCGATATGCAGCTTTGGCAGATGGAGGCGGATGGCTCCAATCAGACCCAAATCTCGAAGATTGAGGGTGGCATCGAGGGCTTTGGTGTAGCTCCCGACGAGAGCCATATCTACTATACACAATATGTCCACGCAAAGGATGTCAATTCGGCTGATGTTCACAAAGATATGGCGAAGTCGAAGGCTCGCATCTACGACGATTTGATGGTGCGCCATTGGGACTATTGGGATAGCGGCAAGTACCTCCACATCTTTGTTGCCGACCTCTCGGACAAGGGTGTTGGCGAGGGTGTCGACATCATCGGCAAGGAGTCGGCCTGGGATGCACCTCTTGCACCATACTTCGACCACGCCGAGATTGCCTGGAGCCCAGACGGAAATATGCTTGCATACACCTGCAAACCGCTTGAGGGCACCGAATATGCGGTGTCAACCGATTCGGATATCTTTGTCTACAACCTCGAGAGTGGTGCCACACTCAACCTCTGCAAGCGGGGTGGAGCCTACCCATTTGTGGGTTACGATAAGTACCCTGTGTGGTCGCCAAGTGGTAAGCAGATTGCCTTCCGTTCGCAGGAGCGCCCGGGCAACGAGGCGGATAAGGAGCGACTTATGGTCTGCGACCTCGAGTCGGGCGAGATTAAATATTTGACCGCAGAGTTCGACTACCACGCAACCAATGTTGTTTGGGTTGGCGAGGAGATGCTCTACTTCATTGCTCCTATCGAGGCAACACACCAAATCTGTCGTGTTGCGGCCGATGGCAAGAGTGCAGTCGAGGTTATTACCCACGGCGACCACGATATCAACTCATTTGAGATTGTTTCGGGCAAGTGTGTCGGCTCGTTGATGACCATTTCTATGGCCTCTGAACTCTTTGAGTTCAATCTCGAAAATGGCGACAAAAAACAGATTACAGATGTCAACAATTTTGTTTACAGCAATATCAAGCTCGGCGAGGTGCAAAAACGCTGGGTTAAGACCACCGATGGCAAGCAGATGCTCGTTTGGGTGATACTTCCGCCGGAGTTTGATGCAAACAAAAAATACCCTGCTTTGCTCTACTGTCAGGGTGGCCCGCAGAGTGTGGTGTCGCAGTTCTGGAGCTATCGTTGGAACTTCCAGCTTATGGCGGCACAGGGCTATATCGTAGTGGCACCAAACCGTCGCGGACTCCCTTCGTTCGGTCAGGAGTGGCTCGATCAGATTTCGGGCGACTACTCGGGACAGAATATTCGCGACTACCTCTCGGCAATCGACGATGTGGCGAAGGAGAGCTGGTGCGACAAGGAGCGTCTCGGTTGCGTGGGCGCATCCTATGGCGGCTATTCGACCTTCTACCTGGCGGGACACCACCAGAAGCGCTTCAAGGCATTCATTGCCCACTGTGGAATATTCAATTTCGAGTCGATGTATGGTCACACTGAGGAGTTGTTCTTTGTGAACAACGACTACGGAGGCGCATATTGGGACAAGTCGAACAAGACCGCAATGCGCTCGTATGCCAACTCGCCGCACAAGGCTGTGGATAGGTGGGATACGCCAATCCTCATCATCACAGGCGAGAGGGACTATCGCATCCCTTACACCCAGTCGTTGGAGGCCTTTACCGCAGCTCGTCTGCGCGGTATTCCGTCGCGCTTGGTGTCGTTCGAGAACGAGGCACACCAGGTATTCAAACCGCAGAACTCATTGGTGTGGAACCGCGAATTCTTCGGCTGGTTGGATAAGTATCTCAAATAGCGATTGAAAATAGCACAATTGTAAGCCTCGGGGGAACTCGGGGCTTTTTTCGTGGGAATAAATAGGCAGTTCGTTGAAAAAATTTTTATATTTCATATAAGCCATCTATTTTTGCGCCCGTAAAATTTTGTTTATTATGAAAAAATTGACTTTTCTGATGGCTTTTGTTGCGCTGGCACTCCTCGGTGGCTGCTCGAAATCGGGTGGTAACGAGGCTGAGCAGGTTGTGACAAAATCCGAGCTCTCGATTGGTCTGCCTATCGGCATCAGCCGAACTGCGGTAGACGCGGAGGGCAGAGCCTCGTGGGTGGAGGGCGACACCTTTGCCTTGTGGGCCGAGAATGCGACGGGAGGCTATATCTACAATGCCGTTCCGTTCCGGATGATGTACTATTGGCACTCGTTGCAGGAGGCGGTCTTCACCTCGAATGCCAACTCGTTGGCAGAGGGAATTTACACCTACTATGCTGTATCGCCAACGCCGGAGTCGACAAACGCACTCAAGGCTACCTACACCATCCCTGCCGAGCAGAATGGTGCCTCGTTCAATGGTGCCTACGACATTATGGTGGCATCACCTGTCGAGGCTGAGGCTCTTTCGCCAGACAAGGTAAACAATCTTGCACTCGACTTCCGCCACAAGATGCACACGCTGAAGATGACCATTGCGGAGAATAACTTTCCTTTTGTTGTCAGCAAGCTTAACTTTGAGTTCCCATCGTCGGTTGTAGGAAAGGTTGTTGTCGATGCCCAAAATAGGGATGCAGCCGTAGAGGTTAGCGAGTCGGGCAATACTCTTACACTCAATATCCACAAGGAACTGAATGCGAACGATGTGCTCTACGCTATCGTCTTACCGGGCTCTATCAATGGTGAGGTAAAACTGACTGCACAATCGACCCAGGGGCATAATTCGCTTCCTCGTGTATTTAATATGTCGAAGGAGTTGAACGAGGGCCATATCACACCTATGTCGTTGGTTATTCCAGACATCTTGCGTGTTACCACCATCCGTTTCTCGATTGGTGAGAACAAGCTCGGCGAGGCGGTTCAGAAACTCACGATTCTCGACAACAATGGTGCCAACTTGGGCACTTTCAATGTAAATAGCTCGAATACTTACGAACTGACCTACAATGGTGTGTTCGAGAATAGCGGCTATGGTAGCTTTGGTGGTAGAACCTTCACTGCTCGTTTCGAGAGCGCACACGCTATCGTGGAGCAGCAGTTTACAATGCCAACCATTGCAGAGTACACCACAACCGTTGTACCTGCGATAGATGTTCCATACCTATTCTTCGAGGACTTCTCGTGCATCCACACCGCAGGCGAGAGCTATGGTGACGACGAGCGTAACTCTGCCGAGGAGCGTCATCAACCAGGAGTAAACTTGGATCCGTATATGTACCACACAGGATGGAATGCCGCTCGTTTCCAATTGGGTATTGGAACTTGTGCGCGCATAAATGTTCGTTATCAAGCTGTATCTGCGTTGTTTACCTCTACTCATCGCGGACGACTCGATACGCCAAAATTAGCAGGTTTGAAGAGCGGAGCAAATGTAAACATTAAGGTTGAGTTTGATGCTGGAGCCCACGTTGATTCGGGTCTCTCCGGATTCAACGGAACAAATTGCAGTATCATAGGAGTTGCCACCCATACCAACAGCGCAAGCACAATTGACGGAGTTGCGTCGGGTGCAGCACAAAGCGGAAGTTTGGGTGATTATGGCTCGACATTCTTTACGAAAAATCTCGACGATAGCTACGGCACTGGTGACTTCGGAGCTTCGTTCCCTACATTCAGCGCCACAACAACTAATGTAACCAATGCTACTCGATTGGTGTTCTATCCAGATACGTCAATTAAGGCGTCGGGTTTAAACACCGGTAATGCAGAGTGCTTTGTCTATATCGACAACATCCGAGTATCAATCGCACAGTAAAAACGACCAAGAGATATGAAAAAGATACTTTTTGCAATAGCACTTGCGGTCGTAGCGACTGCGTGCCACACGAATGAGGGTGGCGATGTTCAGGTGGGCAAAATCGCAATCAACGCTGCAACCCGCAGCGAGGTGAGCGAGAGCGAGGCGGCAGACAGCTTCCTTCTACCCGAGAACCTGATGCCTTCGGCTAATGACCTGAAGGTGGAGATAACAGGCAACAACAACGCCTTCACTTGGGCGACACTCACAGAGTTCAAAGAGGCGGTAAACGGAGGTTTGACCTTCGTGTCGGCTCCTTACAGCGTAACCCTCTCCTATGGAGAGAAGGGCGCAGAGGGATGGTCGAAGCCATACTTCGAGGGCTCGACAAGCGTCGAGGTGCCTATGTATGGCTTGACTGCCGAGGCTGCTGTTGAGGTCGAGATGAAGAACTCGATTATCGCAATCGAGACCACCGAGCTCTTCGATGGTTACTTCCCTCAGTCGAGCTTCAAGATTAAGGCTATAGATTGGAATAGTGAGAGCGAGGAGATGCTCTTTATGAATGCGGGCGAGGTGAAGATCACCTGCGAGGCTATCCGTCAGACAGGCTCGGTAACCACACTCGAGAGCACAATAACTCTCCGCCCAACCACTCGTCACAAGGTTGTTTTCGACCTCTCGACCGCAGGTAATGCGACAGTAAATGTCGTGTTCGATGGCGAGATTGTCGAGACCGTAGAACTCGAATATGAATTGAATGAAAATGCTTAAAGATATGAAAATTACAAAATTCACAGTAGTAGCACTCATCGCAGCCCTCTTCGTGGGTTGTGCCGAGGGAAATCTCTCTTTCGGAGGCGATGACAATGGAGGTGACACCACCGTTTCGAACACAGGACTTCTCTCTATAGCAAATCTTGCGGTAGATTGCCGTGTCGACGAGAGCGACCCTGATATGGGTATCCTCGGTACACGCGCAACTCGTAGCACAAATGTAGATATGTTCGACTGCACAATCCTCAACTCGGACAACGAGGTGGAGATGGCCTTCAAGTATGGCGAGCGTCCAACTACCGATATCGAGCTCGCTGCCGGCGACTACATCTTCAAGATTCAGTCGGGCGAGGTGCAGGGTGCCGCTTGGGATGCCCCTGAGTATGGTACCGAGCGTGCCTTCAAGATTGTCCGCAACCAGACTACCACTCTTTCGGAGATTGTCTGCTCGTTGTTGCAGATCAAGGTTTCGGTATCGTATGCTCCCGATTTGCTCGAGCGCCTTGGCGAGAAGACTGTGACAGAGGTTACTGTCGGCGAGAACACCTTGAGCTTCTCGCTCACCGAGACTCGCGCAGGCTTCTTTGTTGCTCCGCAGGTGTTGAACAACATCGATATGTCCATCAAGGGTACATACGCTGCCGACAAGGTAAACTTCAAACCTATCGAGATGAACAAGCAGGTGCGCGATGTGAAGGCTGGTCAGCACAGCAAGATTCACTTCTATGTAGAGCACGCTGCCGAGGGTAATATCAGCGTAGGCGTAACACTTCAGAATTGGGTTACCGACGAGATTGTTCCCTGCAATGTTGCCGATCTCGTAACCGAGGAGGAGTGGAAAGAGCCAAGCGGTGGCGACGAGGGTGGCAACTCACCACAGGGTGAGGGTCCATCCATCGTGTGGGACAAGCACAATATCGACCAGCGTGAGGTCTATGTTGAGGGCTTGGAGGTTGATCTGCTCATCACCGCACCTAAGGGTATCAAGGAGTTTCTCGTTGAGATTAAGTCGGATGTGATGACCCCAGATGTGTTGGCAGGTGTAAATCTCTGCAATGTTCTCAACCTTTGCTACCCGGCCAAGTCGTACGATTCTCGCAATCCTGAGGTCTTGATCGATACCGAGATACCATTGCGTAATTTGAAGTTTGTTGTTGGAGACGAAGTCCTCAATCAAACTTTTGTAAAGTTGTCTATCTCGGAGTTCGTGCCACTTTTGGCAGCTGTTAGCCCTGAGGGATCGAGCAATCACGACTTCGTAATCAATGTTACCGACAACGATGGTAACACCACTGTTAAGACTCTGATGCTTCAAACTGTAAAATAGTGAATGATGAAGAGAATACTTAATATAACAATATGTGCGTGTGTGTTGGCCTTGTCGGCGTGTGTAAACTCGCCTAAGGTCGACAATGCCGACAACGCTCCATCCACCGATAAGGGTGCGGTGAAGCTCAATGTCGCTACGCGTACAACCGATGGAGCGTCACAACGCGACTACATCCTCTCGATATTCAAGCACGAGGCGGGCAAGCAGACGCTTGTGCGCAAGTACGACTCGTCGAAGCAGGATATGCAGAAGCCTGACTACATCTGGCTCTTGGCCGGCAACTATTCGGCAGAGGTGGAGAGTGGCGAGTCTGTGGCTGCAACCTTCGACGAGGCAAAGAACTACTTTGTTGGCGAGACATCGTTTGATCTCAAGGGTGGCGAGACCGCAACCGTAGATGTGGTGGCGGTGATGCAGAATGTACCTGTCGAGGTCGTATTCGACCAGACCATCATCGATGGCTTCCACGATGGATATAGCGTGGAGGTGAAGGCTGATGACAAAGTCAAACTCTCCTACACCGAGAGCAAGAAGGGCTACTTCATTATGCCCGAGGGCGTAACAACTCTTTCGTGGCGTTTTGTGGGAACTTTCGAGTATGAGGATGGCGAGCAGGTCGCCATCGACAAGAGTGGTACACTCGAGAATGTGGCACCAAAGAGGGCCTACAAACTCTCGTTCAAGTTCTCGAAGGATGCCAATGGCTTCTTGAGTGGCTTGGATGTCAAGGTCGACGAGAGCATCGAGGAGCGCGATGACCACTTCTCGTTCAACCCCGATCCGGAGTTGAAGGGTGTAGATTTCGACCTTTCGTTGCCTTGCGACTATACAGGAGGCGAGCGTAAGTATATGGCAAAGTCGCCGGCAGAGTTCAAGGGCGTAACCCTTGTTGCAGGTGGCAAGGAGTTCAATCCTGTGGAAACCCCTGTTGCGGGTATTGCGCTCGAGGGCTTGAACACTCCGGAGCTCTATGTAACCCTCTCTGAGGATTTCTTCTACTCGTTGAATGGTGGCTCACAGATTATCGAGTTGTGCGTAACCGATGTAAGCGGTGGCGAGGCTCGCAAGGAGTTGCCATACAACCTCCCAGGTGTAAATAGCTACGACAAGTCGTCAATTAATTTGTGGCGAGGTGTAGCTTCGCTCTCGGCAACTATCTTTGGCACACCGTCGAGCGTAAATATTGCATTCCGTCAGGGCGAGGGTGAGTGGCAGAGCTATGCAGCGCAGCCGAGTGGTGCAAACACCTATGTTGCCGAGGTTAGTGGTATTTTGGCCAGCAGCAGCTACGAGTATCGCCTCGAGATTGGCGGTAAGGTGGTTGGTACAGCCCAGCAATTTACAACTGAGCAAGGGGCGCAGATTCCGAATGGCGATATGGAGCAGTGGTGTGTTGAAGACAAAGTTACCTATCCAGCAGCAAGCTCAAGTACCAAATACTGGGATAGTGGTAATGGTGGTACTTCGATGGTGAGCGAGACCCTTACAAGCAGCAGCGACAAGGTGCGTGCGGGTGCTAAGGGTAAGTATTGTGCCTTCCTCGACTCGAAGACTATCAATGCCGTAATTATGACACAGTTTGGTGCGGGAAATATCTTTATCGGCCGCTTTGGTCAGGCGAGTCTTAGCCCAATTGGTGCAACTGTTTACTTCGGTCAACCGTTCTCGTACAATGCCAAGCCGAAGGGTGTGAAGATGTGGGTTAAGTACACCTGCGGTAGCATCGACAATGTAGGTTCGGTAGGTGCAAAGGGTGATCCCGATCTTACAAAGATATTCTGCTGTATGTGTAATTGGAGCAGCGCGTGGTGTGTAGATAGTACCAAGGCTGACAAAACAACCTTCAGCCCAGATATGGAGAGCATCAAGAATTGCACCGATGGTCGCTACAATGGCGTGCTCTACACTGCATACTTCGAATCTAAAACCTCGAATAACGAGTGGCACGAGCTTTACATCCCATTCGAGAAGGTTGAGGGTACCGATGAGAGCGTAGTTCCAAACTACATCGTATTTACTGCAACTTGCTCGGGTTATGGCGACTACTTTACAGGAAGTAGTAGCTCTGAGATGTATCTCGACGATATCGAGCTCGTATACTAAACTCAAATGAAAGGTAACACAAAGAGACCGATGAAGAATATTTTGAAACTAATGGTTGTGGCTCTGCTTCTGCTGCCTTGCTCGGCAATGGCACAGAGAGTGGTGGAGAAGGGTGCCGATAGCGTCGCCTATAACCACGGCCTTCGCCGCCAGAATCGCGGCATATCGAACCTCAAGACCGAGTTCGTTCCAAAGGGGCAGTGGGTATTCGGTGGTTCGGTGTCATACTCAACCCACAATAACAACAACTACAACTTCCTTATCATCGAGGATATCCAGTCGACCGGCTACCAGTTCAAGGTCACTCCGTTGCTTGGTTACGCCTACTCGCGAAACTCGTTGGTGGGTGTGCGCTTTGGCTATTCGCGCGGTATGACCGATCTGGACAATGCCAGCCTCTCTATAACCTCGCTCGATAATGCCAACTACTCTTCGCTCAAGCACTCCTACAATGTGGAGGCCTTGTGGCGCAAGTATATTCCGCTGGGCAAGGATAACAAACGCTTTGCTCTCTTTGCGGAGGTTGGTTTGGCTATGGGTGGCTCGCAGATGAAGCTTGCGGCAGGTCCGTCGGCAAGTCCGAGTGGAACATACGCCACCTCGTTCGACGTAGCCTTTGGTGTCAATCCGGGTATCTCGGCATTCCTCACCAACAATATGGCCATCGAGGTCAATATCGGTGTGTTTGGCTTCAACTACTCGAATACCCGTCAGGTGAGCAATCAGGTGGTGATGAGTGGCAGCTCGTCATCGCAGATGAATTTCAAGGTAAACATCTTCTCCATTGGATTGGGTGCATCATTCTATCTCTAATCTAAAAACAGGACACGAAAATGAAGAAGATATTTCTATTGATAGTGACAGTGCTCGTAGCGAGCGTGTCATATACAGCAGATGCACAGGGTATTCTCTTTGCTCAGAAGCGCGACACCACCAAGATGCGTAAGCCTGGCAAACTCATTCAGGTCAATCGCATCGACCGTCACATCGACCAGAACGCCTTTGCCTACAAGAATGAGTGGATTTGCGGTGTCTCGGCATCGTACGGTACACTCTCGACCGACGATTCTGACCTCGCTCTCCTGGTCGAGAATCTTCGCCTCGGAGGCTCGGTAGTGAGCGTCAAGCCATACTTCGGATGGTTCTATCGCGACAATCTCTCGATTGGCTTGCGCTTGGGCTATACCCATATGGTGGGCAATTTCGATAACGCAAACATCAACCTCGGCAACTTCATTAACGGTTTGGAGTTCAGCACCGAGGGTGTGGCACTCAAGTACTTGAGCAACGCCTACTCCTTCTCGTTCTTCCATCGCGCCTATGTGCCTATCGACAAGCGTGGTCGCTTTGGTGTCTTTGGTGAGCTGGAGCTGGAGGGCTCGTATGGTCGCTCGGGATTCAACTTTATGTTCAACAACGAGTGGAGTGGCTCGATCTCGGATAGCTACAAGGTGCGCTTCAACTTCAACCCTGGTGTGGCAGCCTACATCTTCCCTAATGTCTGCGCTACGGTGTCGTTTGGTTTGGGTGGCTTGCGCTATACCCACATCAAGCAGTTCGACTCGCAGATGAATCCGATTGGCACTCGCAACTTCTCGAAGTTGGCCTTCCGCCTCAATATCGCAGAGATTAACATCGGTGTGACCGTACACCTTTGGAGCAAGAAAAACGAACAAAAATTGAGATTGCAAAATGACTAAAAGACTCGCTATAACCCTCATTGCTGCCGTGGCTTTGACCTCGTGCATCAAGAACGATTTGCCAAAACCTGTGGTAGATCTCTTTATCGCTTCGCTCGATGTTGAGGGCGTAAGCGGCGATATCGTGCTCGATCGTTCGACCTACACCGCTACGATTCCTCTCGCCGAGGAGACCAATATCGAGGCGGTGCAGTTCAAGACCATCACCTTTGGTACCGATGTTATCACCAATGTCAACTACGAGGCCGACAATAGCAAAATCGTGGTCTCGAAGGACCTTAATGGCAAGGTTGTCAATATGTCGCAACCCGAGTATATCGACTTGACCTACTTCCAGAGCTACACTTGGAAGATTGTGGCTACCCAGACCATCAACCGCATCTGGAGTGTCGATGGTCAGATTGGTGCTACCGAGTGGGATGTTGAGGGCCATCGCGCCATCGTCAAGCGTCGTGATGACTATGCTCTCAACAATGTCCGCACCACCGAGCTCCGCTTCGGTCCACGCTCGGCATTCGACTATCCGCAGTTGGAGGAGGTTCCAACCGATTTCGACAACGAGAATCACACCCGTACACTCTCGGTGACCACCTATGGTCGTAATTCTGTGTGGGAGCTGATTGTTGTGCCTACCAAACCTTCGCTCACCTTCTCGCACGTGGCAGCCGGTGGTAAGGTCATCTGGATCAAGGCTGTCGCTATCGAGGGCTCGAATATCGAACTCGTCTACCGCAAGAAGGGTACCGACGAGTGGACGAAGGTTAAGCCTGAGTGGTATGCTACCGACGCTTCGAACCCTTACAACCGCTTCGAGCAGGGCTATGTCAAGGCTGTAGTTCGTGGCTTGGAGTCGGGTGTAGAGTACGAGGTTTCGGGCTACACCGATGGCAAGCTCTCGGAGGAGGCTCCGCGCGTTGTTACTACCGCACCTCTCTATCAGATGCCTAACTCGCAGATGGAGGAGTGGGGCAAGTTTGTAAACGATCAGAACAAGCTCCCTTCAGGCGAGGCTGGCCCTTGCTGGTATCCATTCGCATCGCCTGAGAATATGTTCTGGGCTACAGGTAACCCTGGCGGTACATCGCTCGGCGAGGCCTACAACCTTACCTACCCTGTCTACAAGAGTGCTAATGCTGACAATGTGCCAAGCGACTCTACGGGCGAGGTGGCAGCCTATATGGGCTCGCAGAATGTGCTCAATATGAAGTTTGCTGCAGGTAACCTCTTCGTGGGTCACTATGGTCGTACACTCGGTACGAACGCAACCGTCTACTTTGGTCGCCCTGTAAGCGAGAATGTCAAGCCTGTGGCTCTGCGCTTCAAGGTTAAGTATTCGCGCGGCGGTATCAACTATATCAACAGCAAGTCAGCTTCGACAGGTACCGAGTACCATATCGGTAGCAAGCAGATTCGCATTGTGGGCGGTGAGCCTGATGTAGCCAAGGTGTTCATCTGTCTTACCGAGTGGAGCGAGGCGCACTGCGTAGATAGTGCCGACGAGAAGACATTCTTCGATCCTCGCTACGCAGATGGTGTCTTTGGCTTGGGCTATTTTGATAGCAATGCCAACCCTGAGATGGTTGCCGAGGAGACCAAGGAGTGGCACACAATGACCCTCCCTATCGAGTACACCAACCCTGAGATTGTCGCCTCGCGCCTTGTGCTGACCTTCACCTGCTCGGGCTATGGTGACTACTTCACGGGAAGTGACTCTTCGTGGATGTTTGTCGACGATATAGAGCTTCTCTACGATCTCGACGATGCCAACCAGCCACGATAGGCAAGAAACAACTCAACCCTCTTACAAAATAACCCGCAGGAGGCTGTCACAACAAAGTGGCAGCCTCTTCTGTTGTGTTAATCTTTTTTTTTACTATATTTGCGCTAAATAGTATATTGTTATGAAGATAAACCGCAAAGAATTTTTGAAGAGCATACTCGCTTTTTTGCTCTTTTTCGCCATTATGTATGTGGGCGTTTATGGCGGAGCAACCATTTTGAAAAATATGAGAACTATGAAGATAAACTATCCTGAGACTGCGCGTGAGGGCGTGGTCGACAACTATCACGGAGTGGAGATTGCCGATCCATACCGTTGGCTTGAGGACGATATGTCGGAGCGCACGGCCGAGTGGGTCAAGGCGCAGAACGAGGTCACCTTCGGCTACCTCAACTCATTGCCTGCACGCGAGGCTATTCGCGAGCGTTTGACCGAGCTGCTCGACTATCCAACCCAGAGTGCCCCTGTCAAGCACGGCGAGTGGTACTACATCTCGCGCAATAGCGGACTCCAAAACCAGAGCGTGCTCTACCGCAAGCGCAACCTTGCCGACAGCGAGGAGGAGGTGTTCTTCGATCCGAATACCCTCTCTGAGGATGGTACTGTGGCACTACACGCAGGTACTTTTACAAAGGATGGTCGCTACTTCGCCTATGCACTTGCTTCGGCCGGCTCGGATTGGGTGGAGATCAAGGTGCTCGATACCGAGACCATGCAGCCACTTGCCGACCACATCAAGTGGGTGAAGTTCTCGGGTGCTTCGTGGACACGCGATGGCAGAGGCTTCTACTATAGCGCCTACGACGCTCCGAAGGAGGGCGATGGCGTCTACTCGGCACAAAATACCAATCAGAAGGTCTACTTCCACCGACTCGGTACATCGCAGGCGGAGGATACCCTCATCTTTGAGGATAAGACCAATCCGCTCCACTACCACAGCGGTGGCGAGAGCGAGGATGGCAAGTGGCAGTTTATCACCTCACAGGCAGGTACATCGGGCTCGCAGCTCCTCTACAAGCGCACCTCAGAGCGCAAGTGGAGAGTCCTGTTCGAGGGCTTCGACTACGACTACCTTCTGCTTGACTGCTACGAGGATGAGGCGCTCGTTATGACCAACGACAACGCCACAAACTATCGACTTGTGGGTGTCAATCTCAACACCGGCAAACGCTACGACATCATTCCTGAGAGCTCGTCGATGCTCGAGTCGGTGGGTATGGTGGGCAAATATCTCTTTGCCGAGTACCTCATCGATGCGCAGAGCAAGATTTTCCAGTACGACCGCAAGGGTAACCTTGTGCGCGAGGTCGAGTTGCCGATTATAGGCTCGGTGGGTGGCTTCGATGGCGAGCGCGAGGATAAGGATGTCTACTATGCGGTGGCAAACTACACCTCACCTGCCACAATCTACCGCTACGATATCGAGACGGGCAAGTCGTACCTCTACCACCGCTCGGCGGTTAAGTTCGACTGCGAGAACTACGAGACCAAGCAGCTCTTCTTCGAGAGCAAGGATGGTACCCGTGTGCCGATGTTTGTCTCGCACAAGAAGGGCCTCAAGCTCGATGGCCAAAACCCTTGCTACCTCTATGGTTATGGTGGCTTCCAGATCAACCTCACCCCTTCGTTCTCGACCACTGCGGCAATGTTTATGGAGCAGGGCGGTGTGTGGGTTGTAGTCAATCTGCGTGGCGGCTCGGAGTATGGCGAGGAGTGGCATAAGGGCGGTATGCTGGAGAACAAGCAGAATGTCTTCGATGACTTCATCTCGGCTGCCGAGCATCTCATCAACGAGGGCTACACCTCAAGCGAGAAACTTGCCATCGCAGGCGGCTCGAATGGTGGTCTGCTGGTGGGTGCTTGTATGACGCAACGCCCTGATCTCTACGCTGTAGCTTTGCCGGCGGTGGGAGTGCTGGATATGTTGCGCTACCACCTCTTTACCATCGGTCACGGCTGGGTTGTGGAGTATGGATCGTCTGCAGTGAAGGAGCAGTTCGACTATCTTATAAAGTACTCGCCACTGCACAACTTGCGCGAGGGTGTGGAGTACCCTGCAACGCTCATTACTACGGGTGACCACGACGACCGCGTGGTGCCGGCGCACTCGTTTAAGTTTGCTGCCGAGTTGCAACACTGCCACAGGGGCGACAACCCTGTGCTTATCCGCATCGACACCAATGCAGGTCACGGAGCAGGCAAACCGACATCGAAGCGCATCGAGGAGACCGCCGATATGTTTGCGTTTGTGTTTGAGAATACAAAGAGTGAGTATAAGAGATAATTTAATAAGGGCAAGTAAGGGCTAATAAAGGCTAGTAAGGGTATAGCGCCTCTCTTTACTAGCCGTTACTAGCCGTTAATTACCCTTAATTATGTTGCGCCGTGATAAGGGTAAGAGTTCGCAAAACTAAAAAACTAATGGCTAATAGCTAAAAGCAAAGATATGGAGGCATTAGAACTACGCAGCAAAAAAGTCTTTGACTTTTTGGATGCGCACAATATTAAATACAAGGTCTATTTTCATCCCGAGTCGCCAACTATCGAGATAGCCAAGCAATATTGGCGCGAGGATGGCTCGGTACACTGCAAAAACCTCTTTTTCCGCAACCACAAGGGCAACCGCCACTACCTGGTCTGCTTTGACTGCGACAGGGATATGGCAATTCACGATATGGAACACCGCTTGCATCAGGGCAAGTTGAGCTTCGCCTCGCCACAGCGTATGGAGCGTTATCTTGGTCTGGAGCCCGGCTCGGTCTCGCCTTTTGGGCTTATCAACGATGAGGAGAATCACACCCATCTCTTCCTCGACAAGAACCTGGAGAGTGCCGAGAGCCTGAGCTTCCATCCTAACGATAGCCGAGGTACGGTGGTTATCTCGCGCGAGGAGTTTCTGCGCTACCTCGAAGCAGTTGGCAACTCGTGGGAGTTCGTGGAGTTGTATTAGAGTCGTTAGGGGCGTTAGAGTCGTTAGCGGTTATTATGGTGGCACACTCTAACCTCCTTTAACACCCTCTAATTGCCACTAACAACCTCTATAAATTGCGCCACCCTTACTAGCTGTTAATAGCCCTTACTGGCCCTTACTATCCCTTATTCTCTGGCGCAAAACAAAAAATCTCTAAACTCTCACCGCTGCGATTAAGCCGAGGGCAGAGCCGAACTTGTTTGGGCTATGCCGAGGCGAAGCAGTGAAGAAAATTTCTAATTTTCAACTCTCAACTCTCAACTTTTTGCTATATTTGCACCCAAAGCAATTAGAAATTATATGAAAGTCTACAAATTTGGAGGAGCCTCGGTGCGTCACGCCGAGGGTGTTCGTAATCTCCTCAATATTGTTCGTGATGAGAACGAGTTGTTCATCATAGTCTCGGCTATGGGCAAGACCACCAACGCCTTGGAGGAGGTCTTCGACGCTATGCGCAAGGGCGATACAGCATTCTGCGAGAGCAAGATTGCCGAGATAAAAGCATATCACTATACCACCATCGCCGACCTCTTTGGCTCGGCGGAGTATCGCATCGAGGAGGTCGAAGCCTTGTTCGAGGCGTTGCTTAAGGCGGTTACAACCAATAAGTTCGAGCGTAGTCGTGCCGAAGAGTGGTACGACCATATCGTAGCTTATGGTGAGTTGGTTTCGACCACCATCATCTCGGCATTCCTCTCGAAAGAGGGTGTTGCGAACAGCTGGATTGATATGCGCAAGTGCTTCGTGACGCAGGCTCGTCACAAGGATGCAAATGTGCTGATCGAGGAGTCGAAGACACCGCTTCGTCGTGCGTGTGCAGGTGCTGAGTGTCGTGTATTTGTGGGTCAGGGCTTTATCGGCTCGGCGCCGGACGGTACCACCACCACACTCGGTCGTGAGGGCTCGGACTACTCGGCCGCAGTGGTTGCCAATATCCTCAATGCAGATTCGATGACCGTATGGAAGGATGTGGACGGAATCCTCAATGCCGATCCTAAAATCTTCCCTGATGCGGTGAAGATAGACCATCTCAACTATGTCGATACCATCGAGTTGGCATATAGTGGTGCGCAGATTATCCACCCCAAGACCATCAAGCCGTTGCAGAACAAGAATATTCCGTTGTATGTGAAGCCTTTCGGCAACAAGCACGCTGCGGGTACGGTGATTGACGGAAATGCCGACGCTGTGGCAACCCCAATCATCATTGTTAAGCGCAACCAGAGCTTCTTGCGTCTGCGTTCGCGCGACCTTTCGTTCGTGTTGGAGGAGAAGTTTCCAATCATCTTCGCTACATTGGAGCGTTTCCGCATCAAGACCAACCTTATCCACAACACTGCAGTAGAGCTCGGCTTGTGTGTGGAGTCGAGTTGGCATCTGGAGGAGGTGGCTACCGCCTTGCAGGAGGAGGGCTTCAATGTTGAGATTATCTCGAAAGTGGAGCTTCTGACCATTCGCCACTACAACGACGAGTTGCTCAACAAGTATGTCGAGTGCGATGACTTCATTATCAGCCAGCTTACGCCCGACACGGTGCGCTATGTAAAACCACTTTAACAGATAATTTATGAAACGAATACTTTTGGCACTTGTTGCCATCTTTGCTTTTGCCTCGGTCGAGGCGGCCAAACCTATCAAGATAATCTTCGATACCGATATGGGTAACGATGTTGACGATGTCATCGCCTTGGATATGCTCTACAAGTATCAGGATGAGGGCAGAATCGACCTGCTCGGCATTCTCTCGAGCAAGCGTGAGGGTGGTAGCGTCAAGTTTATCGATGCTATGAATGTGCTCTATGGCTATCCGAATATTCCTATCGGCATCGCAAAGATATACCCGGAGGAGGGTTATGTCGACACCGCAACATCCAAGCGTCTGAACTATGCCGATTGGGTTGTGGCAAACTACAACTATAAACATACCGTCAAAGATTGGGACTCGATTCCTGATGGTTACAAACTCCTTCGCAAACTCCTCGCCAAGGAGGAGGATCACAGCGTGGTGGTCGTGGCGGTGGGTTTTTCGACTAACCTGGCCCGTATGATGGAGTCGCAGGGTGACGAGTTCTCGCCACTCTCGGGCAAGGAACTCTTCGCACAGAAGGTCGAGAAGGTGGTTATTATGGCCGGTAACTTTGCCGAGCAGAAACCGGAGTACAATGTCCGCAAGGATCACTTCGCAGCGGTTAAGTTCTACTCGGAGTGCCCTGTGCCGATGTACTTCACGGACTACCGCCTTGGTCGCACCATTCTATACCCTTGGCAGGATATCTACACGGGTTACAAATATGTGGAGAATCACCCTTGCGTCAAGGCCTTCGAGTACTACTCGAAGATGCCTTACAACCGCCCATTGTGGGACCCTACTGCGGTGCTCTTTGCTGCCGAGCCGAAGGGTGGCTACGCCTCGGTGTCGAAGGCGGGTATGGTGCAGGTCGACTTCAAGAGCAACACTTTCTTTATTGAGGATAAGGGGTCGAACCGCCACTACTACATCGTAGACGATAAGCAGCGTGCCAAGATTATCCGTCGTGTGTCGGAGCTTACGCTTCGCACCCCGAAGTGCTATCAGAAATAACTTCGATTTGAGTTGAAAAATAGAGTGGAACAGCCCTGAAAGTTGTTCCACTTTTTTGTTTGGTGGTTACAAAAAAATGTTTTATCTTTGTAAACAGAATTGTAGACAACAAATTGCTGCTATGAATTATAATACAGGCAAATACATCGAACAATTAATCGCTGAAAATGGAGTTGTGCAGTCGGAGGTGGCTCGTGCAGTGAGTGTATCTCGTCAGTTGCTCAGTCTCATTATCTGCGGCAAGCGAGAACTCTCGTTGCAGTTGGCTATGAAGCTCGAATCCTACTTCGATCTGCCCGAGGGCGAGTTGGTGGTGATGCAGGCGAAGCAGTCGCTCGAGCAGCGCAAGGTGGCACTTCGCAAACATCTCTACGAGCGTCTTGTTGCCAAGAATGCCTTTTGGTCGTACAAGGCGCAGGCGGTGGAGCGCATCCCCGATAAACTCTTTATCGAGAAGTGTCTGATGACGCTCGATGAGGCGGATATCGAGCTATTGTTCGAGCTCTTCCCTCGCAAGCGCATTCGTGGCGTTTGGCGTGAGCGAATGGCGATTCAAGGCGACCATATGCTTGCCTTGAATGTGACCATTGCTACAAAATATTTCGGTATTAAGGAGCCCGAGAAGTATCTCGCCCGCGCCGAGCAGATGCAGACGCAGAAACTCCTTAAATATATTAAGGGTTAACCGCTTACCACCTTGCTATCACCACGCGCTCGATGATCTCGGGCGCGTTTTTGTTTGTGACGTTCCATTTTTTATACATATAACGGGCTGGCATATCCGAATAGAATTGCATAGCTTTGTTGTGTCAAAATCAATGCGCCATTTCTCGGCTGCGAGTGATAGATTTCGCGTGGGTCTGACATCCTTTAGCAGAGAGGTGGAGTATGTTTGCACCGTTAACCTAAAAAAAACCGAGATGAATATGAGGAGAGAAACAGAAGCGAAAAAGAGGGTAGTGAAGCGTCCGACTACCAAAAAAAAGGAGGGTTTGACCCTGCTGGATGCAGTTGAAAAAGTGGCGAATCAGGTGGAGAACTCTTCGCTGTCGCAGGAGTGCCTCGATTCGATCGAGGAGGAGATAGCCTATCTGACCAAGCGTCTCGCTATAAACGAGTATGAGGCGTTGATACTTTCGGTAGCTGCCTCCCTCTATGGCGAGTGGTGTATTTTGCAGGAGTACGCCTCCTATATGGACTGTAGTCGATTGCAGTTGTTGCGCTATGTCGATGCCCTGCACTCGTTGCGTAAACGCCGCTTTATTCGCATCAGAACGCGCAATGACAAGGAGATGTATCAAATCTCGAGCGATGCGTTGAATGCAATACGCGAGAATCGAGATATCGAGCAGCCCAAGACCTCGGACCTCACCCTCGAAGAGTTCTTCGAGTGTGTGGGCAAGTTGGTGTCGCAGCGTCGTGATGAAGAGCTCAGCTACGAGACCTTCTGCGAGGATCTGACCGAGCTTATCAAGGAGAATGCGTCGTTAGACTTTGTGGCTTCGCTCAAGAAGTTTGGACTCGACCCCGACGATACCGCATTCTTGCTTTGGGCTTGCAATATGTTGGTGAATGAGAACGATGGCGTGATTGTCTCGTTCGATTTGGAGGCACTCTATGATGGCAGCCATATCCATATGCGTGATCGTAAGAATGAGCTTCGCAGCCCCAAGTCACCACTCTTCCGACACGATTTGATCCGCCCCCTCAACAACGAGGGGATAGGCAGTGCCGAGGAGTTTGAGCTCACCGCTTTTACTCGCAACGAGCTACTCAAGGGACTTGGTGTCGAGGTGAAGAAAAAGAGCGATAAGCAACTCATCCCATATACGAAGATTACCGCCAAGCAGCTCTACTATAACCCACGCGAGGAGCGTGCGCTGAAGCAGCTGCGCTCGTTGCTCGAACCTGAGCAGTTCGAGGGCATCTGTGCGCGCCTTGAAGCGAAGGGACTCCGCCGAGGCTTTGCCTGCCTCTTCTATGGCGCTCCGGGTACAGGCAAGACCGAGACTGTTCTGCAGCTCGCCCGCGAGACGGGTCGTGACCTTATGGAGGTGAATGTCGCAGAGATTAAGAGTATGTGGGTGGGCGAGAGCGAGAAGAATATCAAGGCCCTCTTCGATCGCTATCGTCGTCTGGTGAAGGAGACGGAGAAGGCCCCAATCCTATTCTTCAACGAGGCGGATGCCATCATCAACAAGCGTAGCGAGAATGTCGAGCGCTCGGTTGATAAGATGGAGAACTCCATCCAGAATATCATTTTGCAGGAGATGGAAAACCTCGAGGGTATTCTCATAGCGACGACTAACCTCACCAAAAATCTGGATAGCGCCTTCGAGCGTCGCTTCCTCTACAAGATTGAGTTTGCCAAACCGTCGCTCGAGGCGAAGCAGGCCATTTGGCAAGCAATGTTACCTTCGCTCTCCGATGCCGATGCTGCGGTATTAGCCACAAAGTACGACTTCAGCGGTGGCCAGATCGAGAATGTTGTGCGCAAAGAGTCTGTCGAGGAGATTCTCACAGGTAACATCGCTGATATCAACCGCCTGATGGAGTTTTGCAACGAGGAGCGACTCGACGGAGGTCACTCGAATCGTCGCATCGGTTTCTAGGCTCCGCTTCGTGCGGTAGTGTGCTCTTGGCAAGTCCGCTTAAAGTGGGCTTGCCAAATTATTTGTGGTGTTGGGCGGAAATTATCCATTTTTCCGTTGGATTTGTGACCTGTGGCCAACGGATTTTAATTGCGGTTTGGGGTGATGAATCCTCCCCAAAAGGCTGCAAAATGGGGTAAAAATGGGCAAAGAGAGAAAATTTTTTAAAGATTTTTCAATTTTTTCCACAAATTTCTTGCACAGTATTTTTTTTTGCCCTATATTTGCACTCGCAATCAGGAAATGCTGGTTGCAATGTTCTAGCAAATGCGGAAATAGCTCAGTTGGTAGAGCACAACCTTGCCCCAGGAGGATAATATATCCAACCTTGGCAATGGGAAATGCTCAAACAACAGCAACGCAGTCAAATGCGGAAATAGCTCAGTTGGTAGAGCACAACCTTGCCAAGGTTGGGGTCGCGAGTTCGAGTCTCGTTTTCCGCTCCAAGTCCAAAAGTTTTGAGGACAAAATCAAGCAAAACCCTTTGAAACATCGTTTCAGAGGGTTT
>JAFVOR010000060.1 GCA_017505725.1 Alistipes sp. | reverse complement strand
TCCTTGACGGTCTGTGTTGGACATTGAACACATTTGCAATGGTTGTAAACCGAACTGCTCCACCACTTATCTACAAGTTTGTTAATGAAGGTGCTTCTTGTGATACCAAGATTTGCTGTTATGTTCTCGGTAAACAGATGATAAGTACCAACACATGGTTTACCTAACTCTTTCGCAATCTTAGCAGCCACTGCCTCAATCGGGAAACCCTCCATTAGATGAACTACATCGGCCCAACTAATAGCCTCTCGCATTGAGCGCTTGTCGATTTTAGAGTATCGAAAGCCATTTTTGCGTACTATTGGCTCAAAAATCGGAAAGACAAAGTGTTCCTGGGGATAATCTGGCTGAGGGCCTTGCTTGTCAGGATTCTCGCAGGCAAGGATACGAACATCTATTCCTCTATCTATCAGACGAGTGCGCAACGCCACTACTGCCGTGCATAAGCCGTTGCCCTTCATATATGCGTTGTTACATACGATTAAGACCTTCATTGCTATGTAAATTTAATGGATTCATAACAAATGTAATCTATTCAAATTTGTAAAAAAAATAAATTCAACGAAACCTAACTTAATGATAATAGAAAGATAGTTGGTAGTGTCGAGCAGATAGAACGAGTGAGTCTCGGTATTGACACGAAACAGGATGAGGGTGTCCAAAACTAATTGGACACCCTCATCTTGTGATAATTCGTATAACAAGAGGCGTGAAGCCCCAGAACACAATTACTTAAAGAAGGTATTCAGCACCTTTGCCAGGCGGTAGCCGGCCTTGCGAGCCAGCGACTCACCCAACGGATAGGCCCACTCCATAACATTCTCGTTGATGTCATCGCCCTCGTTAATAGTATGTATATAAGGACGCACCAAGCGGCCTGACTCCTCGAGCCAATCCTCAACCCAGCCCTCGGTCACTCGCTTGATCTTTCCCTTCGAGAAGGTATCGAGCTTCTCGGCATACTGCTGGTAAGACCATCCACGATGGTAGTAGTAGATAATAGAGGTATCCCACGCCTTGTGGAGTGTGCTCTTCTTGCCAAAGAATGTGATTGGGAACTTGCCCTGATTCTCGAAATCGGTAAAGCGCACGTGTGCCGGGCAGTGCATATCTGCCACCATATGGACAATCGACTTGATGGCGAACATCACCGCCGAGTCGCTCATCTTCTCGCGCTCTTTGAACAGTTGCTCAAACTCGAGGATACCCGTCACAGCGTCACGACCCTGACGGTGCTTATCGCGAATAGCTTGCGAAGTCTTGCACTCGGTATCGACAATCGAGGCGTGCCAACCGCGTGTAGCGTAAGCGTACTCGGGTGCATTCTTGCGCACCAAATCCATCCACACTGCATAGTCAGCAAGCGGCGTGCCTTTGGTATACTTCTCGATATTAGCCTTCGCCTCTTTGGTAAGATTGCGCTCGGCAAGCTCGGCAATGGCACGATGTCCAAATCCGCCCCAAGCCATCGCCTCAACCGCAACAAATGCGGTGAAGACAAAGGTTAAAAGTGAAATCTTTTTCATATTGCTTCATTTTTTTAGTGTTCAACACACAAAGGTATAACTATTTTCGTAATTCCGCAAAATTGCGGTACATCTTTTGCCCTTGGTGCTATCGTAACCGACCTTCGAATATGGCAATACCAAAGATATACTCCGCACACATAGCCCTCCTATTCTGCAACATTGTATGGGCTTGCGACTACCCTCTCTACAACCTAATTCTCGGTCGATACATCTCTCCGTTGGCGATGATTACAGCATCGCTGGTGGTGGCGGCTCTGCTATCGTTAACGCCTCTGTTATGGGAGAAACGAGAAGAGATTGAGAGAGCCGACCGTCTGAAGATTATAGGTGCCGCCCTGCTTATGGGTGTGGCTCGCAAAGTCTGTATGATGTTCGGACTCTCGCAGACCTCGCCCATCGATGGCTCGATCATCAGCACCACGACACCTCTGCTGGTGCTCTCATTGTCGGTAGTGGTGGGTGTGGAGCGATTCACAAAGATGAAGTTTGCGGGACTTGTTCTCGGTATGGTGGGCGCTGTGGCTATCATCGTATCGAGCAATGGCGGCACACACGAACACTCGAGCGCAATAGGCAATCTGCTAATCTTCACATCGGCTTGTGTCTCGGCTGCTTATATGGTGTGGTTCAAGCGATTGGTCGCAAAATACCGAGTCACCACCCTATTGAGGTGGATATACTGCACCTCGGCCATCGTTATGTTGCCAATCGGTGCGCACGAACTCATCGAGACATCCTTCTCGACAATGGATGCGACCATCCTCTTTGCCACGCTCTTTGTTTTGATAGTGCCGACCTACCTACCAAACTTGTTGCTGAACTACTCGTTGCGCTTTGTGGCACCAACAACAACGAGCATCTACTCCTATCTGCAACCTGTAGTTGCCATCTTGCTCTCGGTGGCAATGGGGTTGGATAAGATTCACCTCGACACCATACTCTTTGCGCTCGTTATATTTGCAGGCGTAGGGCTCGTTACTGGTGCGAGAGAAAAAGCCAAGGGTTGAGCCTCAATGAAAACTCAACCCTTGATACAACTTTGATATAGTGCGCTTAGAAACCGCTCTTTTTGTATTCACCAGGAGTCATTCCCGTAATACGCTTGAAATATTGCCCCATAAAGGATGGATTTGGGAAGTTTAACTCGTTGGATATCTGCTGAATGCTCAATTTGGAGTGGCGCAGCATATTCTTAATCTCGAGAGCCACAAACTCATCAATCCACTGGTGAACCGACTTACCTGTAAAGTTGCGGATAACGCGCGAGAGGTGCTTCGACGATATGCACATCTGCGTTGCATAGAACTCCACATTGCGCTGCTGGCGATAGTTTTCGGAGAGCAACTTGATAAGTCGTTCGAAGTACTCCGAGCTGCGGTCCTTAACACCCACCGCCGGAACCTCCTTGACATCGAGCAATGAATCGGCTATGCGGTATATCATTGCACAATAGACGTGACGCAACGAAAGATTCATATAGTCGCTGCGCCTGCTTGAGGTATAGTTCAGGTGGAGAGACTCGAATAGTCGGCAGATACCTTTCAACTCGTTATTCGAGAGGGCAGTTACATAGACATTGGTCCTGAACTGCGACACCATACTTGCTATGAAGCCCACATCGGCATTCGCCCCCATCAAGAAGTCGGGAGTGAAGACCAACGCATAGAGATCACTATCGGCCAGCGAATTGAGTTGCAACACCGAAGCCGAAGCCACACAAAAGTGATTAGCCTCGATAGTATAGTCGTTGGAGTGCAAGGTAAAAGAGACCCTGCCTCGTAGGCACACCATTATCACCAACGCATCGACGCGGCAAGGGTTAAGCAATGCACTATGGTCGCCACCTCGATCGGCAAAGTGGAGCATCGATGCGCCCTCGATAGTAAGCAGCTCTACCCCATCGGTACCATCGAAAAGTTCGGTGTAGTGCGGAAATATACTCTGTTTATTCATATCATTTGTGCTTTTAAGGTTTACTTTATTAGGCACAACAACGGTTTCTTACTTCTTCAATCAAAAAAAATCAGTCAGGGAGGATACACTTTATCCCTTAACATTGCTCCTCCCACTCTCAAGTCCCCCTCACAGGGACCGACGCTGCGGAGCGAGAGCAGAGTGTGCTTGCACACTATGCCGAGTCGCGAGGAGGAAGACGAAGTCAAGGGGATTTAGGTGGTGGGTAATCCCTTGTGCTATTACGCTATTTGACCTTTTTTTTAAGTCCCCCTCACAGGGACCGACGCTGCGGAGCGAGAGCAGAGTGTGCTTGCGCACTATGCCGAGTCGCGAGGAGGAAGACGAAGTCAAGGGGATTTAGGTGGTAGGTAACCCCTCGTGCTATTACGCTATTTGACCCCACTCTCAAGTCCCCCTCACAGGAGGGGGATTTAGGGGGTGGGTAACACACTCTATGCTTTAATGCGTTATAACGCATTAAAGCGTACCTCCAACTTCCCACCAGAATGCACGGAGTCCGAGCTTAGGGTTGGCAGCATCGAGCTGACGCAACGACTCGAGCAACTTCGAGCAACGCGCCTCGTCGGTAATCGAGAGTATCGCCGAGTTCATCATTGGCCACACCGCATCACCGAGGTGGGGCTCACCGGTCTCGGTACCGCAACCCTGCACCTCTTCCCAGGAGGTGTAGCCACGCACGCCAAGATCCTTCATCAGCTGAGATACCTCAACATAGAGTGCTTGATCACAAGCTATAAATATACCTTTCATAATTTCAATACCTTTTAGGTTTTATTTGTTACTTATTGTTTTGGGAATCTGCAAACTCATCGAGTCGGGGAGGAATTATGAAAGTATATTCATATTTAAAATCCCTCCAAACCTCCCTTTGTTAAGGGAGGCTTGTCACTCACAAAGTTCGCTCCACTAAAATTCTATACCTTTTAGGTTTTATTTGTTACTTATTGTTTTGGGAATCTGTAAACTCGTCGATTCGGGGAGGAATTATGAAATTATTTTCATATTTAAAATCCCTCCAAACCTCCCTTTAGTTAAGGGAGGCTTGTCACTCACAAAGTTCGCTCCACTAAAACTTTAAGTACCTTTTAACTTTTATTTGTTACTTACACTTGCCTCCTTCTTGGCTCTACGGCGCTCGCCATTGAGGGCGAACATCGAGAAGAGCACAGGGATAAGGAAGAGTGTTACGAGTGTCGAGAACGAGAGTCCGCACGCAACGGTCATACCAAGCGAGTTCCACATCTCGGCACCAACGCCCGTACCTACCGCCATAGGTACCATACCAAGTACGGTAGTGAGTGTGGTCATAAGGATTGGTCGCATACGCGAGCGTCCTGCAGCTACCGCAGCGTCGAGAATAGGCATCTCACGACCCACAAGCAGACGGGTGTAGTCGACGAGCACGATACCGTTGTTAACCACGATACCCACCAACATAAGGATACCGAGCAAGCCCATAACGCCCATTGCAGTGCCCGAAAGCCACAATCCGAGGATTACTCCCACCAATGCAAATGGCAATGAGAACATAATCACAAATGGATAGGTCAAAGACTCAAACTGCGATGCCATAATCACAAAGACAAGGATGACCATCAGTACCAAGAGCATTATCATATCACGGAAGGTATCTTGCTGATCCTCGTACGATCCGCCAACCTCCCAGGTGATACCTGCAGGGAACTCCATTGTGTTGAGCGCAGCTACTGTACCGCCGATAATATCCGACATAGCGTAGCCGTGACCAATAGCACCCGAAATCTTGAGATAACGCGAACGGTCCTTACGCTGAATTGTAGGCGGAGTCTCTGCCTCGATAACCTGACCGACATCGCGTACCTTAACAGCCTGACCCGACGAGCCATAGAGTGTGATATTCTCCAAATCCTCAATCGACTCACGGAATGGTCTATCGTAGCGAACCAAGATGTCGTACTCCTCACCATCCTCACGATAGTATGATGCGATAGCACCATTGACACGGTTGCGGAGGTATGTGGCAGCAGTGGCTACATTCAGACCATTCTCTGCCAACTTTGCACGGTCGAACACAACCTGATACTCAGGCGTATACTCATCACGCGAGATGGACACCTCGGTACAACCCTCAACCGAGAGCATCTTCTCCTTGATCTCGGCAGCGATGCGGTCGGTAGTGTCGAAGTCGTAGCCATAGAGCTCGATGTCGACAGTCTGCTGACCTCCGGCGCCACCCTTCTGTCCCGACTCGATAACCTCGAAGGTGCGAATCTCGGAGTAGCGCTTCAAATCGGCACGCATAAGGTCGCAAATCTCCGACAATGAACGCTCACGCTCGGTCTTCTTCAACAGACGGATATTCATCGAGATGTAGTGTGTACCATTCTCCTGCATCGAAGCGTAGGTGTTATCGGTATCGGCAGAACCCTCGCTCATACCGATGGCGACAATCTCGGGATAGTCCTTGCGGAACTGCTCATCAATACGCAAAGCCAAGTCGCGGGTAATCTCCTGACGGGTACCGATAGGCAACTTAATCTTCACTGCGATACGACCATTATCCTGTGCCGGGAAGAACTCGGTCTTGAGCTTCGGTCCAACACCGACAAGAACAGCCACAAAGAGTGTCAACGCGCCAAAGAGGAATGTCTTACGGTGGTTAACCGACCACTTCAACGCACTGCCATAGAGATTCTCGAGCCAACCCATTGCGCCATCGACATACTTCTGCATACGCGACTTCTTAGGGCTCTGCTTCATAATCAACGAACAAAGCACCGGAGTGAAGGTCAAAGCGGCGGCCATCGAGACGGTGAGGGTGATGGTCACCATCCAGCCCATAGGCTTGAACAATACACCTGCCATACCGTCAATCATAGTGAGCGGAAGGAATACCGCCAAAGTGGTCAATGTCGAAGCGATAATCGAGACTCCCACCTCCTTGGTAGCAAATATAGCCGCCTGCTTAACACGGGCACCCCTATCGACGTGCGAGGTGATATTCTCCAACACCACAATGGCATTATCCACCACCATACCAATCGAGATTGAGAGCGACGACATTGTGATGATGTTGAGGGTATTACCCGTAGCCAAGAGGTAGATCAAAGCCGAGAGCATCGAGATAGGGATGGTAAGCACAATGATAAACATTGCACGCCAACGACCGAGCATCAACATCACCACGAACATCACCACGATGAAGGTGATGAGGATGGTCTCCTTCAACGAGCCTGCAACATCCAAGATGTTGTCCGACATATCGATGTATGGCTCAACCGTAACATCCGAAGGGAGATCCTTACGCAACTCCTCGAGTCGCTTGTTGACCAAGCGCGAGATCTCTACTGCATTGGCATCGGTCTGCTTCTGCACAATCATCATACCGCTTCGTGTACCATTATTGAACGACTCCTGTGCACGCTCCTGCTGGGTATCGGTGACAGTCGCCACATCACGAAGGTAGATGTTTGCACCGTTGCGGCTGCCCACAACGATATCGAGCATCTCCTCTGCGCCATTGAACTCCTGATCGACACGCAACGAGTAGGTATTCGAGCCCACATCCATCTGTCCTCCAGGGATCGATATATTCTCCTGACCTACAATCTGCGCTATCTGCTCGATGGTCATACCATACGCCTCGAGTTTGTAAGGGTCGCAGTAGATCTGAATCTGTCGCTCGGGAATACCCGACACCGACACCGTACCTACACCCTTGACACGAGCCAGAGGTGTGGTCACACGCTCGTCGATAATCTTGTACAAACCACTCCACGACTCATTCGCCTTGATAGCCATCAGCATAATAGGCATCTCCTCGGTCGAGAACTTGAAGATGATCGGTTTGTCGACATCGTCGGGCAGGATGTTGGTCGCAACATCAAGTTTGTCACGGATGTTTGCTGTTGCCACATCCGAGTCGATACCATACTCGAACTCGAGTATTACGATAGAGATATTCTCCTTCGACTGCGAATGGATATGTTTAAGATCCTCGACACTATTGAGGGTATTCTCCAAAGGTCGGGTTACATTCTCCTCGATATCGATGGCACTTGCACCCGGATAGGCGGTAATCACCATAATATTGGTAGTCTCGATGTGTGGGAAGAAGTCGATAGGCAACTTCATCAGCGAGAATATACCGAAAATCGAGATGGCGATAAATACAAGTATCGTCGTTATCGGATTATTGACTGCTGTTTTATAGATATTCATCGTAAAATGCTTTAACAGTTACTATTTTACCAACTCAACCTTGCAACCATTGGTAAGGCCGGTATGTCCCTGAGTAACGACCAACTCTCCGTCGTTAACGCCCGAGAGGGTCTCGAACTCGGCATTCACACGACGACCAAGCTGAACCTTCGAGTAGCGCACAGTGCTGTCCGCCGGGTTGTAGATGTAGACATAGCGGTCACCCGAGCCCATCAGCTTCTGGACTGCACGATCCGAGATAACCACGCTCTTATTCTTGCCATAAGGGAGAGTAACGCGCGCATACATACCTGGGCGCACACGCTCATTCTTATTGGCTATAGCAACCTCCACCTGGAAGGTGTGTGTAGCCTGGTTGATGGTAGGATAGATGCGAGCCACCTTACCCTCGAACACCTCGTCACCATAGGCCTCGAGAGTGATGTTTACAGGCATATCCTTCTTCACCTTCGCAAAGAGCGACTCCGAGACATTAATCTTAATCTTCACAGGGGTAATCTGCTCAACAACCAACACCGGCTGACCTGCATACATATCGCCGGCATCGTAGTTGCGTGCAGTTACAATACCCGAGATTGGAGAGATGAGTGTGGTATTCTCTACCAGGTTGCTATATGTGGTCTGTGCAACCTCGTACTGCAAACTGCGAGCATCGTACTCCGACTTGGAAGCACCCCCCACCTTGAACAACTCCTTGGTGCGCTCATACTCACGCTTGGCGTTCTCGAGCTGAGCCTTTGCCTGCACGAGAGTCGAGTTGTCGAGGCGAACAAGCAGATCGCCCTTCCTGACGTGATCACCGATATCGAAACGAATCTCCTTGATACGCAATGGCTGCTGCGGTGCAATCTTGTTGACCACCTGTGCCTCGACAGTACCGGTATAGAGCATCTCCTGAGAAACCTCACGGAGCGATGCCTGCTGAACCTCAATCTTTGGAAGCACAACCGCAACCTCCTGCTCGGTCTGCTGTGCTGCCTCCTTGTTCGAACCGCACGACACCATCGCTACGGTTGCCACCACAAATAAAATCTTCTTCATAACGCTTTATATATTTTTTTGATTTATATCTTGATTAATTGTTCTCCTTCTCCTGCTCGCCATACTTGCGCTCGTACTGCTGCTCGAACTTCTCGACATAGTCGTGCGAGCTCTTCACCTCGTGGTTACCAAGAATCTTGTCGAGGGCAATCTTCGAGACGAGGAAGTTGTAGACCGCGCTATTGCGACCAAGTTCGGCCTGAGTGAGTTGCAACTGCGAGTTGTCGATATCGACCAGAGTACCACGACCAACCTCGTAACGCTTAACTGCGATATCGTAGCCACGCTTCGCCTGCGATACGGTAGCCGCTGCTGCCGAGAACTTCTTGACGCTGGTCTGCATATTGTTCAACGACTGCACCACTGCCACCTGCAACTGACGCTCGGCATTCTCGCGCTGAAGCTGGAGGTTCGAGAGGTTCAACGATGCCTGCTTGATAGCTGCACGACGCTGACCACCTGCAAAAATCGGAATATTCAACTGCACACCCGCATACGAATATGGGTTCCACGCCTTGGCCTGGAAGAACTTGCCATCGTTACCGAGGGCGGTGTAGAGGTATGCCGCATTAATCGAGAGTGTAGGCACATTTGCCATCTTCGAGATCTTGAGCGCACTCTTGAGCATATTCTCCTGGATATCGAGCTGCTTGAGTGTGGTATTGTTGCTCATATCGAGCTGATCGATGGTATAAGCGTAGTTCATCTGCGCCTCGTAGTCCATCAACGAACCAACGACATCGATATTCTTCTTGAGGTCGATGCCGAGCAACGCCTTCAACTGCCACAATGCCAATACCACACTATTCTGCGCCTCGATGAGGTTTGGAACGGCGCTCTGCACAGCCACATTCGACGAGATAAAGTCGAACTCCGACACCGAGCCAACATCGTAACGCATCTTGATATTCTTGTTGTTCTCTACGGCATTGTCGTAGACACGCTGATACACAACGAGCGACTCCTTTGCCAAGAGTACCGAGAAGTATGCTCGCGACACCTGCTCTATCATATCAATCTGTGAAGAACGAGCCTTCTCGACTGCGAGAACGATATCGGCAACCGAGAGTTTGAGGCTCTCCCACAACTGTGCATTAACCACAGGCATCGAGGCTGTAACACCACCATTGAAGGAGTTGTCGCTACCTACCTTGATGGTTTGAGTCTGACCACCAAAATCCATACTCATAGTCTGCTTTGCGAGCACTCGCTGATACTGTGCCGTCAGATCGAAACGAGGATAGAGTGCAGCATAAGTCTCCTGCTTGGCGAAACGCCTAATCTCAATCTCCTGATCGGCAACCTTGATTGTAGGCGACTCGCTCAAAGCGATCTCGAGCGCCTGCTCCAAGGTCAATTTCAAAGCCGACTGCTCAGCGCTCTGTGCCACCGAGGTCAGCGCAAAGGTAATGAAACCTAAAAATAAACCCAGTCTTTTCATCTTACCAATTTATAATGTTATTTATCTATTTACTTATCTCTCTTTCTGCTCTGCAAGCCAAGCATCAATCTGCTCCACACCCTTGAGCGTAGCGATGCCTCGGAAGAAATTGATGATGGTGTAGCGGAAGGCATCCAACTCGGACATTCCATTAGGCAACACCAATCTACCCTGACGACGCATCAGACCCATCGAGGTGTAGTAGAACATCGTTATCGAGAGGTCGATATTGGCCATCTCCGAAATCAAACCCTTCTCGACCAAACTGTTCAATTGGTCGCGCAAGGCCGAGAGACCAAAGTCTCGATTTTCGGTCATAACACGCTCGTAGAGCTCGGGATAGAACTTTGCCAAGTTCTCCATAACTCGCTTGCGAACAGCCGAACGGGCCATCATCACATCGAATATCTCAAAGAGAGTAGGTATACCCATCTGCTCCCTATCGACACTCTCGAGCACCTCTGTTGCTTCGTTCATAAAGAGACGCTTTATGCTATAATACAGCAACTCCTTCTTGTCGGCAAACAGCTCATACAGAGTGCGTTTCGAAATTCCAAGGTCGTGCGCAACATCGTCTACTCGCAACGACTTCACGCCCAACTCGGCAATCATCTCGGCGGCTCTGCGAATTATCTTCTCTCGTCTATGCATAATTAAGCTCAATTTCGATGGTGCAAAGATAGAGAGAAAACTTGAAATACACAAAAAGTTTTCAAAGTTTTTTCTTCGCTGCAAACACTCTATTTCTCGCATCGTGCCAGAAACTCAGAGTATCACAGTGTTGTTTACTCAAATTTAACGATGCAGGCGGCTAAATATTGTAATCACAGTTATATTTTTTTTCAAAGAAAATTTTCATAACTTTGTGGCAAATTTTTAGCACTCTGCGAATTTATAATTTATTCAAATACAATAAAACAGACGCAAATGAAACAATTACTTAAATTTCTCTTGGCTGTTGTTGTATTGTTCACATATTCGTGTACAACCGACACAACTGAGAATCTTGGCATTGGCTTGGACAATGGCAAGGCAACTAAATTTGCTGTTTCGCTCGAGGAGTCGCGTACTCAGCTCGGCGAGAAGGCAGGCGAACTGTACCCTCTCTACTGGAGCGAGGGCGACAAGATTTCGGTAAACGGAGTTGAGTCGTCTGCCTTGAGTGCAAATGAGGCAGGTTCGCCAGTGACATCATTCTCAGTCGCAGGCGTGCTTAATGCCCCATACTGCATCGCCTACCCTGCAGCTCCTGCGGGTCAGGTACTCTTTGCAGATAAGCAGATGCACACATCGAACACCACCTTCGCAAGTGGTGTCTCGACAATGTATGCCTACAGCGAGAATCTCTCCGCGCAGATGACTCACCTTACGGGAGTCTTGAAGATTGGCGTTACAGGCTCGGCAAAGCTCGCCTTGGCACAGATTTCGACCATCGACCGCAAGCCTATCGCCGGCGCATTCGCCTTCGACTTTGCAACGGGCGAGGCTACTGCAACCGAGGCATCGAAGGAGATTATCGAGTATTCGTTTGGCGAGGGTGTAACACTCTCAAACGAGCCTACATACATCCACGCAGCAGTTCCTGCTGGCATCTACACCGAGCTCTATGTCACTCTCTACGACACCGAGGGTGGCGTGATGTACGCTACAGTCAAGACCGACAGCGAGAAGCCTCTCGTGGCAGGCAAGGTGCGTGAGTTCTCGACTGCCATCCCTTACGCCGCTACCGACAATGTGTTTGTGGTGAAGGATGCAGCATCATTGAAGGCCTTCGCAGCGCAGGCGGCAACCTTGGATAAGGATGTATTGTTCGTGGCAGATGTAGATTTGACAGGCGAGGCTTGGACCCCAATCGAGGGCTATGCAGGCACAATTCGCGGTAATGGCTACTCTATCAAGGGTTTGACCGCTCCGCTCTTCGGCTCGAGCAGCGCAACTATTCGCGGCTTGCACCTCAAGGGCGTGAATATCGTCGAGACCGAGAATCCGAATATTGGAGCATTCGCCCGTAACATCCAGGCAAGCGAACTCGCATCGCCGGTTGTTGAGCACTGCTCGGCAAGCGGTAAGATCACCATCAATTGCACCGAGTTTATCCCTGAGGCCGATTCGCACATCTCAATTTCGGCAGGTGGTTTGGTTGGTTATGTAAAGGGTGTATCGTTCTACAACTGCGAGAACTATGTGGCACTCGATGTCAAGCAGAGCGCAAAGAGCGGCAATACCGTTGCAAACGCAGCTTGCATTGGCGGTATTTCAGGATTCACATACACTCAGAAGTACATCACCAAGCAGGATACCGTCATTGTGCTTTCGAACTGCATCAACTGCAAGAATAACGCAAACATCAAGGTTACCGAGAAGTCGTTTACCGGCACTCCATCAGTCGAGGGCAGCGGTACATTCTCGCCGGTAGCAGTTTGGGTTGGAGGCGTTCTCGGCTCGAACTTCTCGTCGGCAGGTCAGCCTAACACAGGCTCGGTGGCTTCGAACCTTGCAAACAATGGTACAATCGAGGTCTGCGACACATACTCGGCAGACTGCTTTGTTGCGGGCATTATCGGTAACTCATATATATCCGAGCGAGATAACTGGGTGAACAACGGAAAGATTTCGTTGTCGAACACCTATGGCTCACGCGTATTCGCAGCAGGTCTTGCAGGTTGTACACAAACGGAGATACTCTCCAACTCGCACAACTATGGCGAAATCGAGATTAAGGATGTCACTACTCGCAACGCCAACATTGGCGGTGTGATTGCTCTCGCTAAGGGAGGCCTCAGCGACTGCCAGAATAGCGGCGTGCTCAACATCGACTGCGACATCCCTACACGAAGTGCCATCTATGCTGCCTACAAGGAGTATGCTGTTGGTGGTGTTGTCGGAATCACCGCAGGTTCTTCTATAGAGATACTCAGATGTAAGAACAACGCACATGGCGCAATCAACGTTACAGGAGAGCTCTTCAACGGAAACCCAAGTGACGGTTATCACGGTATCGGAGGTGTTGTCGGCGTACTCAAGTCTATCATCACCGAAGCGAAGAACGAGGCACCTATCAATGTAGCGGTAAATACCTCCTATTTCACAGACGGCACAACCAACAATGCTGCAAAGGCAGGTCTCTACATCGGAGGTGCTGCCGGTAGTATTTTCGTAGCAAACTACAACAAGAACAGCCTCAACAACGACGGTGACATCACCGTAGCAGGTGGTACCTACTCGGGACCTCTCTATGTTGGAGGTTTGATCGGCTTCACCAACTACCGCGTGGGAGGTGCAAACGGTGCTCCTGTGAAGAATACGGGTGACATCAACATCTGCACAAGTGGTAACACCCTCGAGTCGAAGTCTACAACCCGCGTAGCAGGATGTATTGCCTACTCGGGACACTATGTGGTGGATTTGGTCAATACAGGAACAATCAACATCAACGATGGCGCTAAATTCAGTGGCACACAGTGTTTGGTTGGTGGTATCGTAGCAGCACCTTCGCAGACTAAGGATCAGAACATCACTCGCAACGAAAACCAGGGTAATATCAACATTGCAGGTGAGCACATTGGTCGCTTGGTAGTGGGCGGTATCGCAGCAGAGGTGCGTGGTCCATTCTTGTTGGATAGCAACAACAGTGGCACAATCACACTCAAGAGCACACTCACTGCTACAAATGCGAACAGCACTTGCGTGGGTGGTACAAATGGTCTCTTGGCTTCGGGCACAACAGGTGGCGCAAGACGTTTGACAAACTCGGGTAGCATCATTGTTGAGAAGGGCGCAACCTTCACCGCCGAGTCTCGTTTTGGTGGCATCTCTGGACTTGCCGACTCGGGTGATATCTACGACTTCCACACCAGTGGCGACATCACCATAGCAGGTACATTCAATAATCGTTTGTGCGTAGGAGGTGGCTTGGGTTACACGAACACTTGTACCATTGCATCATCAGCTATCGGTTGCCACAACACGGGTAAGATTACCATTACAAGCGATGCGTCATCTACTCAGCTCTGCCTCGGAGGTGTGGCGGGTGTCATCAAGGGTGCAATCCGCAACTCGAGCAACACGGGTAATATCGAGGTTGCCAGCTCGCACACCGCATATGTGCGTGTGGGAGGTATCATCGGTTGGGTTAATGCAGGTGGCGTAAATACCGTAGCTAACAGCGGTAATATCACCGTAAAATCTACCGCTAAGTTCACAACCTCGCCGGTTCAGCTTGCAGGAGGCATCGGCATCAACGAGAAGACCACCACCAAGCTCATCAACACAGGTACAATCACTATCGAGAATGGTGCAGAACTTATCACAGACGCTATGATTGCAGGTTGCGTTGCCGACGCACGCGACAACTCCTCGACCCTCATCAATACGGGTGATATTCTGCTTATGAACAACATTCCTGACGGAAACACCTACTATGTGGGAGGTGCATTCGGCAAGATGCCGGGCAAGTCCATCAAGGATATCCAGTGCTATGCTACCATCACAAAGGGTAATAGTGCAAACTTCGGATTTGTATCGGCAACTCCACGCGACGACACCCACAAGATCGTGGGCGGCGGCATAGGCGGTAAGTTCATCAAGGAGTGGGATGACTCGGATGGTGAGCCTGAGGCCAAAACAACCAGCATTACCGATTCGAACTACCACAACTACATCTATGGTGGCTCGACAGATTGGACAGGCGTTGATGGTTACGACGGATGCGTACTTCTCTCCGCGAAGCCCGAGGTGACAGTGCCTTGGCCAAACCCAGGCGAGTAACGAGATAGTTTAACAATTAAATTGAGAAAAGAGATGAAAAGAGATATGTTGAGCTATTCGGCTCCAAAGATTGAGATTATGGATGTAGTAGCCGAGCGAGGCTACGGAGATAGCGTCGGTTTGCCTGGATTTGGCACCGAGCAAGACGAACTTGTTTACTAAGAAAATGGGCTCAAAATTGAGCCCATTTTCTTAGTAAACAAGTGGGTGTGTTACCCACCCCCAAACCCCCTCCTGTGAGGGGGCTTAGGTCGCTTCGCTCCATTAAAAAGGGGCTCTGCGGAGCCCTTTTTTTTAATAAACAAGCGTTAAGGGTAATTAAGGGTTAGTAACGGCTAGTAAGGGCGAGTAAAGGCTAGTAAAGTTTTTTTTTAATTCTGCATTTTGCATTCTCTCCCGCGCATCCTATCAAGCACCGCAGGTGCGAATCCTATCTAATCCTATCAAATCCTATAATCGTTGCGCCGTGACCACCTTCAGAGTTCCCACTACCCTCAC
>JAFVOR010000059.1 GCA_017505725.1 Alistipes sp. | reverse complement strand
TGTTCTCATAGCTTTCAAAAAGTGGGTGGTGTCCCATATAGCAATCTGCCAATCCCTCCCATACATAATTTGTTGTTAGTGATTAATGATTCGTTGATAAGAAAACTTTTGTGGAATGATTTGTATGTTGCGAACCACTGGCACACCACCGATCGTTTTACATCATAAGCATTGTGTTTTTAGTTAGACATCTATTTATCCTTTGCGCTCTTACGAGCGTGGCAGGTATTGCAGAGGGATTGGAGATTCTCAATGTCGAGACTCGCTCCGCCCTTATTGATGGGGACAATGTGGTCGACCATCTGGGCGGGTGTCAAGCGACCCGATTTGAGGCACTCCTCACACATAGGCTCCTGCTCCAGCTTTAAGGCTCGGAGCTTTCGCCAGGGTGTGCTTTGGTAGAACTCGGTGTTGTGGTGGCGGTAACCCTCGAAGGGTTTTCGCTGCGGCAACCAGGGTCGAGGCGTTGTGCGTTTCAGTTTAGGCATATCACAGAATAACTTTTGGGTCAAGAGGCTCATCTGCTGACTCCACACGAAACCCCTTTATTCGGATTATTTTTGCTTTCGGGAATCTCTCCGCCAACTCATAAGCAGAGAAAGCGAAGTGTTGATAGTCGCTCGTGATGGCGAATGTCTCGTACTTGATGAGGTTGAGTTTAAGAGCTCTTATGTCCTCCTCATCCCAAAGTAGCACCTTGCCATTATGAGTTGCGTACTTCCGCTTACTGTTGGCGAGTTTGAATATCACTCTATACTCACTCATACCAGCTTCCGTCTGTAATTTTTCAACCTTACAAAAAGTTCTAACTCCAACTTGAGGATGGAGAGGGTTGGATAACGCCCCGTCTTACGACCTCGAACATACTTGCGGTGCATGCGGTCGATGAAGGTCTCAGCATCCTGACGATCCATCTGCGTGGCAAGAAGACGGAAACCTTGTGGCGCAACCTCTGATGGTGGTACAATTATCTCGAAGCGGCTTTGCTCATACGAATAGCACAGCGATACAATCTGAATGCTTGTTATCGGTTTCATTGTCGTCCTCCTATTTTCTCAAGCTCTCTCCCGCAAAGTGTATCGTGCGGCAGAGGTGGGTTAAACGATCCATTGTGCGGTCGCCATAACGCTCATATATCTGCTCTGGCGAGAGATTCGTGGAGATGAACACTGGACGATGGTAGCGTTCCGCTGCGTTGAGCACCTGGTTGAAGCCTTCGCTCTTCTCTCCATAGTCGTTCATCATCGGCTCTACACCGAGCTCATCAATTACGGGGAATCCCGATGAGAGAAGATGGTCGAGGTAAGTGCGAGATGTTGCACCTTGAGCCTGCGGAGGTATAGGCATCATCTTGCCCATATCCTGCGCGTGTACGGGGAGCAAAACTCGATTCTTTATGCGGAACAATACGGGAAGCACATAGTTTAGGATGACACTCTTGCCTCGACCGCAGTCGCCCATAAGCATCAAGCCTTTGTCGTCTGTGTTGGTCATCCAATCGATTATTTCGTCATACTCTGGGAGGTGGTGGTAGATGTCGAAAG
>JAFVOR010000058.1 GCA_017505725.1 Alistipes sp. | reverse complement strand
TCAGATTCTAAAAACAGAGGTAAACGATGGCAAGAGATCTTAAATACACTCGTAATATCGGTATCATGGCTCACATCGATGCCGGTAAGACTACCACTTCGGAGCGTATCCTCTTCTACACCGGTAAGACTCACAAGATCGGTGAGACTCACGAGGGTGCAGCTACCATGGACTGGATGGTTCAGGAGCAGGAGCGCGGTATTACCATTACCTCTGCTGCAACAACAGCATTCTGGAACTACAAGGATAAGCAGTACCAGATTAACCTTATCGACACCCCAGGACACGTTGACTTTACCGTTGAGGTAGAGCGTTCGTTGCGTGTTCTCGACGGTGCCGTAGCTACTTTCTGCGCCGTAGGTGGTGTAGAGCCTCAGTCTGAGACCGTATGGCGTCAGGCTGATAAGTACAATGTTCCTCGTATCGGTTATGTGAACAAGATGGACCGTACAGGTGCTGACTTCTTCGCAGTTTGCTCGCAGTTGAAAGAGCACTTCGGTGTAACCGCACTTCCAGTTGTTCTCCCTATCGGTGTTGAGGATAAGTTCGAAGGTTTGATTGACCTTATATATAATAATGCAATCTACTACTTCGACGACAAGACCGTTCGTGACAACTTCGAGATCCGCGAAATCCCTGCTAACATGCAGGCAGAGGCTGAGGAGTGGCGTAACAAACTCATCGAGGAGGTTGCTGCTACTGACGACGCTTTGATGGAGAAGTTCTTCGAGGATCCAAACTCGATCACCCCAGACGAGCTTATCGCTGCAATCCGTACAGCTACAATGAATATGTCGCTCGTACCAATGCTCTGCGGTTCGTCGTTCCACAACAAGGGTGTTCAGAAGTTGCTCGACTACATTATGGCATTCCTCCCATCGCCACTCGATGTGCCGGCAGTTGAGGGTGTAAACCCTAAGACTGATGAGACCGAGGTTCGTAAGGCTGACGAGTCGGAGCCATTCTGCGGTCTTGCATTTAAGATTGCTACCGACCCATTCGTAGGTCGTTTGGCATTCGTTCGTGTTTACGCAGGTAAGCTCGATGCAGGTTCGTATGTGTTGAATGCTCGTAGCGGCAAGCGTGAGCGTATCAGCCGTATCTACCAGATGCACGCTAACAAGCAGAATCCACTCGAGAGCGTATCGGCAGGTGATATCTGCGCTGCAGTAGGTTTCAAGGAGATCCACACAGGTGATACTCTCTGCGCTGAGAACGCACCAATCGTACTCGAGCAGATGACCTTCCCTGAGCCGGTTATCGGTTTGGCAGTTGAGCCAAAGACTCAGAAGGACCTCGATAAGCTCGGTATCGCACTCGCGAAGCTCGCAGAGGAGGATCCAACCTTCACCGTTCGTACTGACGAGGAGAGTGGCCAGACCATTATCTCGGGTATGGGTGAGTTGCACCTCGATATCATCGTAGATCGTCTCCGTCGTGAGTTCGGCGTTGAGATCAACCAGGGTGCTCCACAGGTTAACTACAAGGAGGCTCTTACTCAGACAGTTCAGCACCGTGAGGTATTCAAGAAGCAGACCGGTGGTCGTGGTAAGTTTGCTGATATCATCTTCGAGATCGGTCCAGCAGAGGAGGGCAAGACAGGCCTCACCTTCGTTGACGAGGTTAAGGGTGGTAATGTGCCTAAGGAGTTTATCCCAGCAGTTCAGAAGGGCTTCGAGTCTGCTATGGCTAATGGTGCTCTCGCAGGTTACACCATCGATGCAATGAAGGTTACCTTGAAGGATGGTTCGTTCCACCCGGTTGACTCTGATCAGCTCTCGTTCGAGATCTGTGCTCGCAATGGTTTCCGCCAGGCTGCTCCAAAGGCAGGTTCGGTGATTATGGAGCCTATTATGAGCGTTGAGGTTGTTACTCCAGAGGAGAGTATGGGTGATATCATCGGTGACTTGACTAAGCGTCGTGGCCAGATCCAGGGTATGGATTCGAAGGGTACCGCTCGCGTGGTTAAGGCTAAGGTGCCACTTTCGGAGATGTTCGGCTATGTAACCGTATTGCGTACCATTTCGTCGGGTCGTGCAACTTCGTCGATGGAGTTCTCGCACTTCGAGGAGGTACCTGCAGGTCTTGCAAAGGATATCATCGAGAAGTCGGGTAAAAAGAACACATTAGAGTAAAAAAAACAGAACAACAGATATGAATCAGAAGATTAGAATCAAGCTCAAGTCGTTCGAACACAACTTGGTAGATAAGTCGGCAGAGAAGATCGTGAAGACTGTTCGCAGCACTGACGCTTTGGTAAGCGGTCCTGTACCACTCCCAACCCGTAAGCAGATCTTTACCGTGAACCGTTCAACCTTCGTAAACAAGAAGGCTCGTGAGC
>JAFVOR010000057.1 GCA_017505725.1 Alistipes sp. | reverse complement strand
CCCCTCCTGTGAGGGGGACTTATTTTGTAATACAAAATAAGTCAAGTGTGTTACCTATCCCCCAAACCCTTTGACCTTCGGTCTTCCTCCTTCGCACCTCGGCATAGCTTGCAAGCAATCTCTGCTCTCGGTTTGGCGTCGGTTCTGTAAAGGGGGACTTTGTTTTTCACAAACAAAGTCCAAGTGTGTTACCCTCCCCCTAAATCCCCCTCCTGTGAGGGGGACTTTGTTTTTGCACAAGCAAAAGCCAAGTGTGTTACCTATCCCCTAAAGAGTGTGTCCAACAAGTTTTTTTGGATACACTCATTCTGTCTGAAGTTGTATAACAATGTGATTTCTTCGTTACGCTTGCCCTCAATTGCAAGGGGGAGTCTTTTTTTTGGGGGTGGTCGTGCAATAACGCTCGACAGGGTGTCGAAGGGTGTGGGCAAAGTGTCTGAAATCGCCTAAAAAGGGGCAAAAACGAGGTGTTTGCAAAAAAGATTTGCGACAAGGAGATTTTTTCAGGTACAAAAGTTGATTATTCAAAGAATAATCGCTATTTTTGCGCGTGCGGTAATATCCCCAAATGGGCCGCAACACTTTGAATAAGTAAACTCAAAAAAACTTAAACAGATAAATTATGGAAGAACAGATTGTAACTCCAGCTGGTCGTATCGAGAAGATCAATATCGAGGACCATATGAAGGAGTCCTACATCAACTACTCGATGTCGGTCATCGTATCGCGTGCGTTGCCCGATGTTCGAGATGGTTTGAAGCCGGTACACCGCCGAATCCTCTTCGATATGGATTCGCAGTTGCACCTCTACCACGACAAACCAACCCGTAAGTCTGCCCGTATTGTCGGTGATGTACTCGGTAAGTTCCACCCACACGGTGACTCATCGGTCTACTACGCAATGGTGCGTTTGGCTCAGCCTTGGGCTATGCGTTATCCACTCGTAGAGGGTCAGGGTAACTTCGGTTCTATGGATGGTGACTCGCCTGCGGCTATGCGTTATACCGAGGCCCGTATGCAGAAGATCACCGACGAGGTTATGGCCGATATCGACAAGGAGACTATCGATTGGACAATGAACTTCGATGACACCGAGAATGAGCCTACCGTACTCCCTACAAAGATTCCGTTGTTGCTCGTCAATGGTGCAAGCGGTATCGCAGTAGGTATGGCAACCAATATGGCACCACACAACCTCTCGGAGGTTATCGACGCTTGCTGCGCCTACATCGACAACCGCGACTGCACTTGCGAGGATCTGCTCCACTTTGTTAAGGGTCCGGACTTCCCTACCGGAGCCATCATCTATGGCTACGAGGGTGTTAAGGAGGCTCTCCTGACAGGTCGTGGTCGTGTGGTTATCCGTGCTCGTCACGACATTGAGACCACCTCGACAGGTCGTCAGCAGCTCATCTTCACCGAGATCCCTTATATGGTGAACAAGCAGGATATGATCAAGCATATCGCAGCCCTCACAAAGGAGGGTCGCCTCGAGGGTATTGCCGATGTGAACGATGAGTCGGACCGTCAGGGTACTCGCGTAGTGGTGACCTTGAAGCAGGATGCTGTAGCTAATGTTGTGTTGAATATGTTGTTCAAGCACACCGAGCTTCAGTCGTCGTTCTCGGTCAACAACATCGCACTCGTGAATGGTCGCCCAATGTTGCTGAACCTTCGCGACCAGATTCACTACTTCGTGGAGCACCGTCACGAGGTTGTTGTTCGTCGCTCGCGCTTCGACCTTCGCAAGGCCGAGGAGCGTATGCACATCGTGCAGGGTTTGATCATTGCACAGGACAACATCGACGAGGTTATCAAGATTATTCGTGGCGCAAAGAGTGTTGATGAGGCTAAGGCTACCCTCTCGGAGCGTTTCGGTTTGAGCGATCTTCAGACCGCAGCTATCGTGGAGATGCGTCTTCGTGCGTTGACAGGATTGGAGCGCGACAAGCTCACCGCAGAGCGCGACGAGTTGCAGAACACTATCGACTACCTCACCGCCGTTCTCGGCAACGAGGATATGCAGCTCGCCATCGTCAAGGAGGAGCTCATCGAGATCAAGGAGAAGTATGGCGACGAGCGCCGTTCGGAGATTATCTACGCTTCGGAGGAGTTCAACCCAGAGGACTTCTACGCAGACGAGGATATGGTTATCACCATCTCGCACCTCGGCTACATCAAGCGCACATCGTTGGCTGACTACCGCACACAGAATCGTGGCGGTGTGGGTATGAAGGGCTCGGCTACCCGCGATGAGGACTTCATCGAGCATATCTACGTGGCTTCGATGCACAACACAATGATGTTCTTCACCGAGAAGGGCCGCTGCTTCTGGTTGAAGGTTTACGAGATTCCTGAGGGCACACGCGCATCGAAGGGTCGTGCCATCCAGAACATCATCAACATCGAACCTGATGACAAGGTGCGTGCATACATCAACTGCAAGAAGCTCAACGACGAGGAGTATATCAACTCGAACTATATCATTATGTGTACCAAGAATGGTACCGTCAAGAAGACCAAGCTCGAGGCTTACTCACGCCCTCGTACCAATGGTATCAACGCTATCGAGATTCGTGAGGGTGACCGTTTGATTGAGGCTAAGCTCACAAGTGGCAAGGCTGAGATTATGATCGCTACACGCGAGGGTAAGGCTATCCGCTTCAACGAGGAGACTGTTCGTGAGGTGGGTCGTACATCGATTGGTGTGCGTGGCGTATCACTCGAGGGCGACAACGAGGCTATCGGTATGATCTGCATCGAGCCTGAGTCGAACGAGAATGTACTCGTACTCTCGGCTAACGGTTACGGAAAGCGTACCGATCTCGACGAGTACCGCATCACAAACCGAGGCGGTAAGGGTGTCAAGACCATCAACATCACCGAGCGTACAGGCGAGCTGGTAGCAATCAAGGCGGTGACCGACGATAACGATCTGATGATCATCAACCGCTCGGGTATCACCATCCGCACCTCGATTGAGCAGATTCGTGTGGCAGGTCGTGCAACACAGGGTGTCCGCATCATCAACCTCCGCGAGGGCGATGAGATAGCTTCGGTAGCGGTAGTGCCTGCAACCGAGGAGGAGGAGCTAGACGAGAATGCAGCAGTAGTTGCAGAGGGCGCAGAGGCTACTGCAGAGGTACAAACTTCGGAGAATGAACAATAATTTATAATCACTAATCGTTTTTCTGATATGAAAAAGATGTTTATTTTGGTAGCAATGGTGGCACTCGCAGTGTCGACCTCTACCGCACAGAAGATCAACGTTGCCGCACATCAGGCAAAGTTGGAGAAGAGCAATGCAGAGATTGCAAACCCTAAGAAGGCATCGAAGGCTGCCACTTGGTACAATCGTGGTAAGATCTGCGTTGACGCACTCGTAGAGCCTACAAAGAGCCTCTTTGCAGGTCTTGACGAGAGTATGCTCGTGATGAGCATCGGCACAAACCCAAGCGAGAAGAGCGAGGGTATCTACAAGTTCGACTTTGTGACCGTATACGTCAAGGGCGGTAAGGTTGTGGCTTGGAGCGTCGACAAGGAGGTTTTGCCTAACGCATACGAGACTGCTCAGGAGGCCTTTGCCAAGGCTTATGAGTTGGACCCTGCAATGGCACCAAAGATCAAGACCGCTCTCGAGAGCCTCATCAACCACTACTCGCAGATCGGCTCGGTGAGCCTTGATATTGAGGCGCACAAGACCGCTATCGATGTCTACATCAAGGCTGTGAACTTGCAGAAGAACCCTGCCATCGGCAAGGAGGATTCGCGCTACTACTTCTTCGCAGGTCAGTTGGCTGCATTCCTCGGTGCACAGGATGCAAACTACTTCGCTTTGGGCGAGGAGTACCTCAACAAGGCCCTCAAGCTCGACTACAAGGATGAGCAGGGCAACCTCTACTACTTCCTCTTCCACTGCTACTATGGTCAGCGCAGCAAGGACAGAAACTACCTCGAGAAGGCAAAGAGCACCTTGTTGGAGGGTATCGAGAAGTACCCACGCAACGACCGTATTATGGAGGGCTTGATTCAGCTCTACACCGCAGAGGAGGGTATCGGCAACCCGGCAGACTTGATCGAGCGCATCGACAAGATGCTCGGCGAGAAGCCGGACAACGCAGACCTCTGGTTTGCTCGTGGTCAGGTATTCTTCAAGCTCAAGAACTACGACGAGTGTATCAACTCGTTCCTCAAGATCAACGACTTGAAGCCAAACGACTACGACACCAACTTCTTCCTCGGCTACTTCTATATGGCTAAGGGTGACGAGGCTAACCGTGCATTCAACGCTCGCCTCGACAGCATCAACTCGCAGGAGGAGTATCAGGCAGGTTTCAACGAGGTGAACGCAGCCTATATGAGGGCATTGCCTTGGTTGGAGCGTGCGATGGAGTTGAAGGCCGACAGCGTAGACTGCGCCGAGTACTTGAAGATTCTCTGCTTCCGTCTCCGCAACGAGCCAGGCATTATGGATAAGTACAACAAGTACAACGCTCTCTTCAAGCAGTTGAAGGGTATCCAGTAATCGTTAAGAGAAATTGAGGAGTTTAGGGAGTTTAGGGAAAACAAGGATCCCTAGACTCCCTAAATTCATTAAATGGAGAGAAACACTATGAAACGAATCTTACTAATCATCATTGCAGCAGTTGTGACACTCTCGATTGCCGAGGCCAAACCTCTGAAGGCGTGGAAGGAGGGCACACTTGATATCCACCACATCAGCACAGGTCGTGGTTCTTCGATATTCTTCATCCTGCCCGATGGTACCCGTATGCTGGTCGACGCAGGTGACTTGGGCGACCCATCGCGCTGGAAGCACAAGGAGATTATGCCCGCAGTACCAAACGACAGCAAGCGCCCTGCCGAGTGGATTGCACGCTACATCGAGCACTTCTCGAAGCCTCTTGGCAAGGAGCTTTACCTCGACTATGCGATGATTACCCACTTCGACTGCGACCACTATGGTATGTTGGACCACACGGCAATTTCGGTAGAGGGTAAACCATACAAGTATACCGGAATGACCCATTTGGGAAACCTCGTGCCTATCCACACGATGATTGACCGAGGTTATCCTAGATATGACTACCCAAGCGTGGAGCGCTTCCGCAAGCGCAATGGCAAGCTGTTCACCAACTACGAGCTCTTTATGAAGGAACGCGAGAGCCTCGGCTTGAAGAACGAACAGTTTCGAGTTGGTAGCGATAAGCAGTTAGTACTAAAGAGCTCAGCCGAGAGATACCCCACATTCCGCATCCTGAACATCGCTGCAAATGGCAGAATCTGGACGGGAGAGGGTGACAAGACCCGTTCGCTAATCCCCGACGATGCCCCCAAAGGTGCAGCTCTGAACGAGAACTCGTCGAGTTGCGTATTCCGACTCGAGTATGGCGACTTTGCCTACTATATGGGAGGCGACATCTCGGGAACTTGGTCACGCAAAAAGAGGAATGTGTGGAATGATGTACAGACCCCCGTTAGCAAGGTATTCGGCACGGTGGATGTGGCTTTGGCCGACCACCACTGCTACCGCGACTCAACGAACGACAACCTGCTCAAGGCGTTGAATATGAACGCACTCATTATTCCGATTTGGGACCTATACCACCCACACCCAAATGCAATGCAGCGCGTGGTAAAGCACGGTGTACCCCACATCTTCCCTGTAGGTATTACCGAAAAACGACTTGCAGAGATGAAGGAGAAGGGTTTGGCCAACAACATCCACAAGGATGGCCACATCGTAGTGCGCGTCTACAAGGGTGGCAAGAAGTATCAGATTTTTGTACTGAATGACCGCTCGCTCGACTACGAGGTAATCTACAAGTCGAAGGTATTCAAGGCGAAGTAGAGAGAGCCAACAGAAAGATAAAAAAATAGGAGCCAATGCTCCTATTTTTTTATCTTTCGGAATGGAAGTTTAAGTACTCCGAAGAAGGCCTCGCCAAATATGCTGCTCGACATCTTGGAGGTGCCAAGTTCGCGGTCAGTGAAGATGATAGACTCTTCGCGCAGGCGGTAGCCAAGACGCCACGCTGTATATTTCATCTCGATTTGGAATCCGTAGCCAATCATCTGCACTGCATCGAGGTCGATATTACGGAGTACCTCGGCCTTGTAACCCACAAAGCCTGCGGTGGAGTCGTAGACAGGCATACGGGTAACAAGGCGCACATAGAGCGATGCTCCGTAGGAGATGAGAATGCGCGAGAGAGGCCAATTGACCACATTCATACCCTTGACATAGCGTGAGCCAATCGCCACGTCAGCATCTTGCTCGAGACGATGAGCAAGGCGAATCAAATCGTCGGGATTGTGCGAGAAGTCGCAGTCCATCTCGAAAATCTCGTCATAGCCTCGCTCCAAAGCCCACTTAAAGCCTGCGATATAGGCGGTGCCGAGTCCGAGTTTGCCACTGCGTTCAACAAGGAACACCCTGTCGGTATACTCCGTCATCTTGGAGCGGATAATATCGGCAGTGCCATCGGGCGAGCCATCATCGACATAGAGGAGGTCGAAAGCCCCCTCGAGCGACATCACCTTGTCGGTCATACGAGCCACATTCTCGCACTCGTTGTAGGTAGGTATGATTACGATTCTCTTCATATTGCAAAATTCAAAATGCAAAATGCAAAATTATTCTCTTTTCTCAACATCAGAAAAGCGTCAATGATGAGATTATTTTTGTGCGTTACGCAGTGTCAGAAAGCGCAGCATAGTAGGCCTATGTGAGCATTTATGACGCAAGTAAGGTGCAAAAAGAACTCATCAGAACGTTTTTCTTCCAAATATGTAACGAACAACTATTGAGCCATAGTATACAGGTGCTTCGCCTTTGACATTTGCGCGGATGGCTTTTCGCTCGGTTGCGAGGCGGGAATGCCAGCGCAAAAAGTCACGCCACGCACTCCAGACAGCCTTGGCACTTGCGCGTTTACCCTGCAAGAGATAGCTCATAGCGGCAGCTAAGTCGAGTAACGGGCGCACCACAGCGACAAGGGCGCGTTGCCACGACGGAGCACATCGAAAGAGCATTGCGAGGTTGTTGCGGTGGTTGAGCATAGTCTTGAAGGGGGAATCGGCAGAGAGCGTCGCACCACCCAGGTGGTAGACCTTCGAGCGAGGCTCGACCATAACCCTCTGTCCCGAGAGCCACACACGCCAGCAGAGGTCAATCTCCTCCTGATGGGCAAAGAACTCCTCGGAGAAACCTCCCATCGTGCGGAAAAGTTCGGCTCGGCAGCAGAAGGCTGCGCCACTACCCCACATCACATCGCAAGCGGTGTCGTACTGCCCCTTGTCGCACTCCACAGTCGAGAGGATGCGACCACGGCAGAAGGGGTATCCCAAGATATCGATAAATCCGCCCGCAGCACCAGCATACTCGAACTTATTGCGGCACTTATCGTCGAGAATCTTCGGCACAACAACCGCCACATCGGCATTGCGTTCGAGTTGTTCAACAAGCGGGGCGAGCCACCCCTCGGTAGGGTCGATATCGGAGTTGAGCAGAACAAATGTGTCGTACTCGGGCAGTTGCGCGAGGGCTCGATTGTAGCCCCCTGCAAAGCCATAGTTTTTATCCAAAAGCACAAGACGCACCGCACTCATCTCGCTGCGAAGCCACTCGATGGAGCCATCGGTAGAGCCATTGTCGGCAACCACAATGTCGGCATCGTGCGTAGTGGCAACCACGCACGGAAGGTAGTGTTGCAGATGTTGCAAACCATTCCAATTGAGTATGACTACAGCGCACTTCATCTTCGCTACTGCTCCTTGTAGTTGTTGTAGAACTTCGAATCGGGCGTTACGGGGAACTTCCAGCGACGATGCGACCACATCCAATGCTCGGGCTTGGCAACGATGGTACGCTCCAGGCAACGCACATAACGCTCGGTTATCTCGTGAGGAGCAACCTCCTCGACACCATCATAGATGAGGGTGTATTTGTGGCGGTAGCAACCTGCATCGATGCGCTCAAGCTCGAGGTAGTAGACAGGCAGATGATACTTGAGAGCCAACTGCTCGCCTCCGTCGAAGAAGAGCGAATCGTGATTGAGGAAACTATGCCAGCAACAACCCTTTGAAGGTGGACAGTTCTGATCGGCTATGAGACCTGCAATCAGGAACTTGCCATCCTTGCCCGTGCGATGGGTGAGGAAGTGGCGCATAAATTGGTGACTCGGCACCACATCGACACGATTATTGTTGCGCAGACGACGAAATAGTTTGTCTACAATCTGACTCTTGATAGGACGGTATGCCACCACAATGTGGTGGTTGGGGGTCTCGAGGTAGAGGTTGAGAGCGCACTCCCAGAAACCATAGTGCGAGGTGAGAACTATTACGCCACGACCGGCAATCTCCTCGTGGAAATTCTCGGTAAGGCAGAACTCGGTCGAGGCACGACGACGCTTGTCGTTCATTCGTGCCAACGAGAGTGTGTCGACAATCATCTCGGCAAGGTGGTCGTAGTAGCGTTTGCGAAGCTCGGCTATCTCCTCGTCGCTCTTCTCGGGGAAACACTCGCTAAGCTGGGTGGTAATCACTGCATAGCGGTAGCGCACTACCCTACGCATAATGAATGCCACAAAGGGTTTGTAGAAGCCATAGCGGATGAATCGTGGATGTAGTGCAAAGCAGTAGCACAAAACCCACAGCAGCCACACGACTGAGCTCTCGTATATCTTATGTAGTCGTTGTTTCATTACTCGTCCTCTTCGTTTTCGGCGTTCTGCGAGCGCGACTTGAGCCCCTTGCCTGCCACCACAATCACAAACTCACCCTTCGGCGCGTGGGTTCGGAAGTGGTCGGCGACCTCGGCCAGGGTGCCTCGTACCGTCTCTTCGAACATCTTGGTTATCTCGCGTGAAACCGCCACCTCGCGCTCTGCGCCAAACACCTCTCCCAACTGCTCGAGACACTTGACCACACGGAATGGCGACTCGTAGAATATCATTGTACGCTCCTCGTCAGCAAGGGCCTCGATGCGCTTCTTGCGCCCCTTCTTCTGCGGCAGAAAGCCCTCGAAGCAGAATCGGTCGCACGGAAAACCACTCTGCACCAACGCCGGCACAAAGGCAGTAGCACCTGGAAGGGTGACTACATCGATGCCTCGCTCTACGCAGGTGCGCACAAGCAGAAAGCCGGGGTCGGAGATGCCCGGAGTGCCCGCATCCGAGACCAAAGCGACATCCTTGCCCGCCTCGATGGAGTCGGCAACCATCTGCACGGTGGCGTGCTCGTTGAACTTGTGGTGCGAGCGCAGAGGCTTCTCGATGCCGAGATGCTTGAGCAGGACCGAACTTGTGCGGGTATCCTCGGCAAGGATAAAATCGACCTCCTTGAGCACACGAATGGCTCGGAGGGTGATATCCTCCAAGTTGCCGATGGGTGTGGGTACAATATATAGTTTTGCCATTTTAGTTGAATTTACGCTGTAGAAGCTCCATCATAAACTTGGTGCCCTCGCGATCTGCTCGCCAAGAGTAGTGCTCGGCGATATAGATAAGGCAGTCGTCAAACGAAGGTTGAGCGTCGAGAGCATCGATGGCTGCGTTATAGCGCTCGGCATCGCCATCGAAGAGCTCACGGATGAGCATAAAGCGGTCGGCAACACCAATTGCAGAGCGCAACGACTCGAGAGGAGCACTCTCGGCAACACCCTTGAGGGGTGCTATGGTATCGGCAACGGAGGGTTGTTCCGAAGCAAACTGCTCGCCCAAAACTCGCTGTGGCTCATCGTCGTAGAGCGAGAGTATGGCACTGCGCTGCTGGGTTTTAGGGGTGAGTATCGGGTACTCCTCCTCGACTACGGGCGCAGGTGTCGGCTCAGGCTCGGGCTCAACAATCGGCTCAGGCTCGGCGGTTGGCTCGGGCTCAACAATCGGCTCGGGCTCGGCGATTGGCTCGGGCTCGGCGATTGGCGCAGGCTCTGCGATTGGTTCTTGCTCGACGGTTGGCTCTTCTGCTTCACTCCCCTCATCCTCGTCGTCATCCTCGTTGAAGATAATCTCGAACTCCACCTCGGGCTCGTCGCACTCGGTTTCATCATCCTCAACGGACCCCTCAACAGGCTCGTCGGTAGGTTCTTCGGCAATCGGCTGAACAGGGGCAACCACATCTGCCTTTGGCTCAGCACACTCCACCTTGGTGGCAAAGCGCAACTCGAGGTAGGCCTCACGCAGTTCGCCCAACACTATATCTCGCTCGATATCGGAGATTGTGCCGACACGCTCGACATCCTCCAATATCTGTAATACTCTCTCTAATCTCTCTTTGGTAGTCATACTTATATTATATATTATGGACAAAGATAGTAAAAATAGTTGAGAGTTGAGAGTTGAGAGTTGAAAACTTTCAACTAAAAATTGATATTTAACGACTATCCAAAACTATTTTAATTATAAATTCTTAATTTTAATTGAACTTTTTCGTATCTTTGTCGCCGACATAGGGGTGCTGAAAGAATTCAAAATTCAAAATTCAAAATTCACAATTATTTCCCCATTTTGCATTCTGCATTCTGCATTTCTTTTGGCTGAGATTATACCCATAGAACCGAAACGGGTAATGCCGGAACGGGAGAGTGTAATTTACATACAACCCCTTTTCAAACTATTGTTTAACTCAAAAACCCAATTAGTTATGAAAAGGATTTTTTCATTTTGTTTGTTGGCACTTTGTGCCATCTGCGGAGTTAGAGCCGAATCTCTCAACTCTCAACTCCCAACTCCCAACTTAATCAAGAATGACTCGGTAGCCATCCAGAAGGTCGAAGTCGTAGCCACTCGAGCATCCAAGACAACACCCATCGCACACTCCGACCTTTCACGCAGCGAGATTGAGGAACGCAACTATGGCGAGGATATCCCCTCGCTGCTAAAGAATCTGCCATCGGTGGTGATCTCCTCCGAGAGCGGTATGGGATTGGGCTCGACCTCGTTCAGAGTGCGCGGCACAGATCCTACACGCATAAATGTAACCCTCAACGGCGTACCTATGAACGATGCCGAAACCCACTCGGTATATTGGTACGACACCCCCGACCTCGCCTCATCGCTTGGCTCGTTGCAGTTGCAGCGTGGCGTAGGCACATCCACCGCAGGCACGGGAGCATTCGGAGCATCACTCAATATGACATCCGCTCCTATGGCATCCTCGTTTTCGGGTCGTGCCTCGCTCTCCTATGGCTCGTTCAACACCGCCAAGCAGGAGGTGGCACTCTCGTCGGGTCTGCTCGGTGGGCATTGGGCTGTGGAGGGTCGACTCTCACACCTCTCATCCGACGGATATGTGGAGCGTGCATCGAGCAACCTCTCATCATACACCTTTCAGGCGGGGTACTACAACGATAAGACATCGGTAAAACTCCTCTCGTTTGGTGGCGTAGCAAAGGTCTATCTCGCCTACACGGGACTCTCGAAGGAGCAGATGGAGACGAACAGACGCTACAACCCCGAGGGCGAAATCATCATCGGCGACGAGGTGGTAGGATTCTACGATGACCACACCGACAACTACCTACAGACAAATAATCAACTCATTGTAAACCACTCGTTTAACGAGAGATGGAAACTCTCTGCTACCGCCCACTACACCTATGGCAACGGCTACTATCGCAACTACAAGAACGACCAAAAACTTGCCAAGTATGGCATAGCACCCATCGAGGTGGATGGCACGCTGGTATCACGCACAAACCTCCTGCGAAAGAAGCTGATGAGCAACCATTTTGGTGGCGTGGTAGGCTCGGCAATCTACTCGGCAGAGCGTGTGACAGTCACGATGGGACTCTCGGCTTCGCTCTACGACGGAGTGCACTATGGCGAGATATCGGAGTTGCGCGAGGTGCCCGACTTCGGCACTGCCGAATACTACCGCAACTACACCTCGAAGTGGGACGCATCGTGCTTTGCGAAGGTCGACTGGCTCATCGCCAAGGGGTTGAATCTCTATGCCGATGTGCAGTATCGTCATATCACGCACAATATCTCGGGCGTGAACGACAACTTCGACGACACTATCGGGGCTATGCAGAGGCTCGACATTGCTCGTCGCTACAACTTCCTCAACCCGAAGCTCGGACTCCACTACTCGTTTGCAAAGTCACATTCGGTCTATGCCTCGGCTGCGGTGGGACAGAAGGAGCCTACGCGCAACAACTTCACCGACATCCGCAAGGGCGAATATCCGCGTGCCGAGAAGATGCTCGACATCGAGGCGGGTTACACCTTCGCCACCGAGCGTCTGGATGTAGCGGTAAACCTCTACTATATGCTCTATCGTGATCAGTTGGTGCAGACAGGCGAACTCTCCGATACGGGCGAGTTACTATCGCGCAATGTCGAGAACTCCTACCGCCGAGGCATCGAGCTCTCGCTCTCGGGTGTGGCAACAAAGTGGCTCACGCTGGGCGGAAATGTCACATTGAGTCAAAACCACATCAAGGACTATGTCGACTATATCGATGGCATTGCATTTGAGCGTGGTCGCACCACCATAGCCTACTCCCCTGCTGTTGTGGCGGGCATATTTGTGGATGCCCACGCCAAGGGCTTTGCGGCACGCCTCTCGACACGCTATGTGAGCAAGCAGTATCTCACCAATGGCGAGTATGAGGATTTGACTCTGCCACGCTACTGCGTAAGCGACCTCGACATCAGCTACACCCTACGCACCAAGCGTGTGGAGCGAGTGCGCTTTGGAGTGAAGGTGGGAAACCTCTTCAACGCCAAGTACTGCGCTAGTGGCTACGGAGGCTCGTGGATGGAGGGAACAACCCTTGCCGAGCGAGGTTCGTGGGCGTGCTACTTCCCACAAGCAACCATCTCGGCACTCGGCAATGTGACGGTGTGGTTTTAGATTTAGTGAGTAGTGAGTAGTGAGAAGTGAGAAGTGAGAAGTTAGAAGTTTGAAGTTTGCAACTCCTAAACTTGTCACGGCGCGACCTTTTTAAGGGCTAGTAAGGGAGCGCGGAAAGTAATTTTACATTCTGCATCTTTCCACTCTCAACTCTCAACTACCAACTACCAACTAATAACTAATAAAGTTATGGATATAAAACTAATTCTACAGATTGTGGGTGTTGCACTCGGATTACTCTACCTATGGTTGGAGTATCGTGCGAACACTTGGTTGTGGGTAGTGGGTATGTTGATGCCTTGTGTGCATAGCGTGCTCTACTACCGCTCGGGCTTATATGCCGATTGCGCTATGCAGGTCTACTACATAGCAGCGGGTTTGTATGGCCTAATCGTTTGGCTCGCAGGGCATAAGCGCAAGGAACGAAAGCTCGAGATTGCCCACACGCCACTGCGCCTGGTCGCGTCTCTTGTGGCAATATACGCAGTGCTGCACGTAGCCATATATTTCGTATTGGTGCGCTTCACCGATAGTTCGGTACCATTTTGGGACTCGATGACCACCTCGATGTCGATGGTCGCAATGTGGATGCTCTCGCGTAAGTATATAGAGCAGTGGCTCGTATGGCTTGTGGTCGATGCCATAACAGTAGGACTCTATCTCTACAAAGGCATCCCTCTCACAGCGGGTCTGTACACCCTCTACTGCGCCCTTGCTGTGGCCGGTTATCTGCGCTGGCGACGCCAAGTAGCCACAAACCTTTAACTAATAAGAGTCGTGCTAAAACAGGTAATGATGCAAAAAGCGGCGCTTGGACAAAAAGATAAGTGCTTGTAAATTTGTAAATTACAGCGATATTTTAGAGATTAGTAGAAACCGTTTTCTACTAATCTCTATTTTTTATGGCAAAAAAGCGCAAAATTAGGTG
>JAFVOR010000056.1 GCA_017505725.1 Alistipes sp. | reverse complement strand
TTTACAGGTCATTGTGGCAAGTTTTTTTGTTTGGAAGACATCAATGTATAGAAACAAAAAAACCTCATAACATCACTTGTTATAAGGTTTTCAAGGGTGGAAGATGGGATTCGAACCCACGACCTTCGGAACCACAATCCGTCACTCTAACCAGCTGAGCTACATCCACCATTTGGATTCCTTGCGAAATCGAGTGCAAAAGTAATATACTTTTTGACAATGTGCAAATTTTCTGCAAAAAAGTGTGCAAAAAATTACACAAAAGTTGATTCTTGCCACAAAAACTTCGTCTCTTCACCCTTTTCGAGTTGCGTTTAGCTCTTTTAACCCAACAAGAAGAGAGAAGGTCATTCGCCCAGTTTCACCTACTTGAGTCGCACATATACCGGTTGCGAAACCACCTTGGTATCGACTCTCTTCACAGGCACTCCGCCCTTGAGAGTGTAGGTCTCGACCGTATTACTATCACGACACGCCACCACCAACATTGAGCCATCGTTGCTCACCGCAAAGTGGCGCGGATGAGCCCCCGTAGGCTGGTAGTGCAACTGCTTGAGTTTGCCATCGGCGAGTCGCTTATAGATGGCTATGCCATCGGGAATAGGCTGACTTGAGGACTTGCTCGTATTGCTCACACGCGACGAGGCGTAGAGATACTTGCCATCGGCACTGACCACAATGTGGGCTCCACCTTCGGGATTTCCGGCATTGAGTGTGCAGCGGTCGAGCAACTTGTAGTCCGAGGTGCGGAAGGTCATCACCTCGTCGGTCAACTCGGTGACCACATAGAGGTAGTCGCCCTTGGGCGCAAAGGCACAGTGACGAGGTCCTGAACCTGCGGGCAACGCAATAATCTCCGCCTCGGGCAACACCAGGCGGCCATTCTCGACATTGTAGCGGATGAGTCTGTCGCAACCGAGGTCGGCTACAAGCAGCGTCTTACCATCGGGCGAAAGTGTCGACGAGTGGATGTGTGGCGAGAGTTGTCGCTTTGGGTGAGGGCCCTTGCCCTCATATCTCACAACCACAGGATTGGGTTGTGGCAAGCCCTGTCCATCGAGTTCGTAGAGGGTAAGTGTGCCGCTCGTGTAGTCGGCAACCACCGCTTGACGCTCGAGCAACACTATGTGGCAAGAGTGTCTGCCGGGTGTGGTGACCTCGGTCAACGCCTTGGCTGCCACATCGTCGGTAAGAGAAAAGAACTCATCGTCGCCAAGAATTTTCGCATCGAAAACGCAGAGCGACGAAGAGTTGTCCAAAGAGCGGAGGGCGTAGATTTTACCATTGCCCTCCGCAATGAATGTATGCCCCCAATAGGGGCTTGCGATACCAACCAAAATACTCATCAACAGTAGTTTAGTCATCGTATTTATAGTTTAGAAATAACCTCCCTTATCCTTAATCTCCTGGATAGTCTGTCCCTCGTGTACCCACGAGAAGATCTTCTTCTCGTTCTCCTTAATCTCCTCGGCACGGATAAGCACATCGTAGGCAATCTCGCGTGGAACTACCAATACGCCATCGATATCGCCAAGGATAACATCACCCGGTTTGATAGTCACATCACCTATCTTGATTGGGGTCTGGTAGTGGGTGATAAGGCAACGACCAAGCGAGCCATTCGAGATGCGATACTCGTAGAAAATTGGGAAGTCTGCCTCGAGAATCTGGTGCGTATCACGGATACCACCATCGATGCAGGCCGCCTTAACCTTCTTGCCCTTGGCAGTCGAGGTCATCACGCCACCCCACAAGGTAGCCTCCTGATCGCGGCTGGTATCCCACACCACGAAGTGATCCTCGCCAAGCTCATCGAGCATCTGGGTACGGAACTCCATCTCGCCCGTAATCTTTACATTCGGTGCGCTCTTGACCGTGAAGGCGAAACCTGCTACGGTCTGATACTCACGCAGCGACTTGATGCGGTTTGGCAAAGCCTGCTGCAAGAGACAGAACTCGCGCATAACATCGTTGACTGCTCCGAGGTAGAGCTGCTCAAAACGAGCCAAAAGCTCCTTATCGGGAATTGGGAAAGGCTTATTGCAAATGCCCTCGCGAGCCTCAATAAGCTTATCGAGGTTCATCATACCAACCTCTTTCTTGTACTGATCTACACTCATAGTTTTTGAGCTATTAGTTTTTGCAAATTTGTTCTGTTGTCTAGGTGAATGGTATCGACATTCCGCCATCAATAGGGATGTCGGCTCCAGTAATGTAGCGTCCCTCATCCGAGCAGAGAAGCAACACCATAGGTGCGATGTCGGCAGGTTGTCCGACAAAGCCTACAGGTATCGACCTCTCGATCTTCTCGCGGTAGGCTGCATCCGAAAGAGCCTTCTCATTGCGAACAGTCTCGATGGCTCCAGGTGCGATGTTGTTGATGGTGATGCCATCGCCGGCAAGCTGTCCGCAGAGCGTCATCACGAGGTTGTTCTGTGCCGCCTTGGTCGCAGCATAGACTGCCATAGCTGTGTTAGGGCGCGACTGCTGCACACTGCCCACAGTTACAATGCGGCCCCACTTGCGCTCACGCATTGCAGGCACACAGGACTGAATCAACGCCAGCGAGGCACGAACATTGACGTGCATCTGCTTGTCGAACTCCTCGAACGAGATATTCTCCCACGCATTGCGGAACTGCACCGAGGCGTTGAGCACAAGGATATCGACCACCACATTGTTCTCCTTGGCGAAGCGCTCCCAATCCTCCTTGATGGTGTCGGACGAGAGGTCATACTTCCAAGTGAGATACTCGCCACCCTCGGCGGCAATGGCATCGAGCGTAACTTGCGCTACAGCGTCATTCGAGCACCAATTCACAATCACTCGGGCACCCTGTTGCGCCAACAGCAGGGCAATGGCTCTGCCAATGCCCTGTCCGCTGCCTGTAACAAGTGCTGTTTTTCCCTTTAGGTCAAACATAGCCGATAGTTATTAAATACCGCCTACGATTGGGTACCACTCCGGACGATATGGATCCTGGTGGAAGCGTGCATAGTAGTCACCGTGCTCCTCGTAGTACTTCTCGTAGAACTTCATCTTATCCTCGTCGAGCGATACACCCAAGCCTGGTCCCTCCGGCACCTTGATGCATCCATCCTCGTACTTCATCAAACCGCCCTCGATGATATCATCCAAGAGGTAGTGGTAGTGAGCATCACCCGGCATAGTCATCTGTGGGATGGTCGATGCGGTGTGCAACATAGCTGCCAACTCGATACCGAACTCGGCACCCGAGTGCATAGCCACACCAAGGTTAAATGTACGACATACCGAAACCAAATCCTTCACACCGCGTGGACCCTCCCAATAGTGGAGGTCGGTGAGGATGATATCGATAGAGTTCATATGGATGGCAGGACCGAGATCGTCAAACTTGTTCGGATACATATTGGTTGCGAGTGGGATGTTTACCTTCTCGCGTACGGCACGCATACCCTCCAAGCCCCACGATGGATCCTCGAAGTATTGTGGCTCCAAGCACTCCATACGCTTACCGGCCTTGATAGCGGTAGCCACGCTCCACACACCATTAGGGTCGATACGCAAGCCGAAGTCGTCGCCCAACTTCTTGCGGCAGAGCTCGAGCACGCGAACCTCCTCCATTGGGTCCTTAACACCTGCCTTCAACTTCATAGCATTCACGCCGAGTGTCTCGTGCAGCTCTACGCAGAAGTCTGCCATATCCTCCGCAGTCTCGTCGTGGCCACCTCCCGGACGGTCGTAACGCCAGAAGAGGTAGGCAATCATAGGGATGCGGTCGCGCAATGCACCACCGAGCAAACGGTGCATAGGCACACCTGCCACCTTGCCCTGAATATCGAGGCAGGCAATCTCGATTGCACCGTAAAGACGAGCATTCGACATATAGTAGATACTACGCAAGACCTTCATCTTGATAGTCTCGAGGTCGAATGGGTTCAAACCGATAATTCTTGGCTTGAGCTTCATCAATGCAGCCTTAGCATCACCGCCACCGCACTCGCCCAATCCAACAATACCTTCATCGGTAAAAATCTCCACGATGTTGCGGAGAAGATAACCCGGGTGAACACCCGTGTTGTGGCGAAGTTGCGCATTCATTGGAATAGCAACCACGCGAACTCTCATGTCAGTAATTTTCATAAGAATTGTTTTTAATGGGTTTAACTATTTGTTAATTGACATCTATCTCAATTTTCTACTCTTCGTAACGCTCCTTGAGGAAGGTAAACTTGGCTGCAGCCGCAATCAACAAGCCTCCAACGAGGAAGAATAGGCCCATCGACGAGATACCCCACTCGAAGGCTTCGATATTTGTGCCATCACCCTGCACTGCACCCAGATATACCGGAGCAAGGCAACCGACAATAAATGCAAAGGCTGTGAGGATACCCACCGACGAGGCTCGCAACTTCGGATCGATAACATCGAACATCGCAGCGTAGATATTCGAGTCATAGACTCCGCGGAAGATACCATACAACGCCATTGCAGCGCAAGCTACCCAGAGATTTGACGCAAAACCTACAGCCAAGAGGAATGGCGCACCTCCCAACAGACCAATATACTCTGTACGCATACGGGCGAGCTTGCTTCGCACCGCCATCTTGTCCGACATACGACCTCCGACCATAACTCCGAAGATGGCAAAGCCGCAGCTTGTGAGCATCGCAATCGAACTTGCCATAGGCAGATTCTCACCCGCGAAGAACTTAAGGTTAAAGAACTTGGCTGCCCAAGTGGTGATACCTATGTTAACAAAGACCTGACAACCAAAGGCGAAGGCCAATAACCAGATGGTCTTTTTCGAGAATATACCTACGATAAGCTCCTTGAAAGGTATGCGCTCGGTCTGCTGCTTGATTTGAGGCGTGTCCTCCATACGGAATATGCAGTACAACGCCACGATGAGTCCGAAGAGTCCGAAGGCGATAAAGGCGTATTGCCAACCGAAATTGTGCGAGATGAGCGGAGCAATAACAGCACTTGCAACGATTCCCACATAGAGTGCCGACTGGTGCAACGAGATGGCCGTACCGCGCGTCTTTTCGTGGTGTTGGGTGATGAGCGATATCGCCGCAGGATTGTAGAACGCCTCACCCGCACCTGTGGCAATACCTCGCATTATTATGAGGTAGACAAGTGCAAAACCACCCATTGCGCCCGCAAAACCTGTGAGGAGAGTGCCAAGGCTGAATACAATCAACGAGCTAATTACAATCCACTTACGACTCAGAAAGTCGCCCACATATCCACCGAATGGAGCAAGGCAGCCATAGACTACGGTGAAGACCGTCACCACTAAGCCCGCCTCTGTGCCCGTCAAATCGAGCGCACGCTGAATATCCTCGACAATTGCTCCATAAACCTGACGATCGCCCTGGTTGAGGAAAAATGCAAACCAAAGCATCAGAATCAGCTCCCATTTGTAGTTTGGTCGTTTCATTGTAGGTTCTCTTGTTTTATAATGTAAAATAGGATAGATTTTCACCTTGTTTCAATAGCAAATGTAGAGATAAAATTTGGATATAGTGAATTTTTCGCGAACTTTGTTGTCGAATTTTACATTATAAAATTTTGCGTGCTATGATACAGAGTATTGTTCGTGCGATGGACATCATCGAATACTTGGCAGCCAACCCCAAACGCGAGATTCCGCTGCGCGAGATTGCCGACTCGCTCGGGCTCGACCGCGGAACCTGTGCCAACATCATCAAGACGCTCGTATCGCGAGGATACATCCAGCAAAGCGCACCACGCTCGGGCTACAAGTTTGGCTATATGTTCTACAAGCTGACCGGCTCCGCTATGGTGCACGAGGAGATTACAAAGATTGCTCGCGAGGATGTCGAGCGACTCGGCAACGAGACCAACGAAAGCGCAATACTCTCCATCATCAAGAACGACAAGCGCATAGTGCTGTTCTACACCACACCCGACCGCGAACTCATCGTGCGCCCCAATATCGACAAGTCGGTCTACTCTGCCAATACGGGCCGAGTAATCTTGGCTCACTACACCCCCGACCACCTCGAGAAGTTCCTCATTCGCAACAGCTTACCCTCGAAGCAGGAGTGGCCCGCTATATACCTTAGCGAGGATGTCGAGCTCGAGTTTCGTCGTCGACTCCACAAGATTCGCAAACTTGGTTACGAGATCGATTTCGACACCAATGGCATCGTAGGTTTTGCCGCTCCGCTATGGCGAGCCGGTCACGTGGCAGGCAGCGTGGGCATCTACCTCCCCGCCTCACGAATGCACTCCGAGGAGGAGCTCCTCCACCGTGTACTCGCCACCGCCGAGTCGATAAACAAGAAGCTCGAACTCACGGACAATATATAAGAGAGGGCGCCCACGCGGGATATCCCTTCATCGGCGGTGAAATAAAATTTACCGCCGATTTTGTTGAGTATCAGCGCATTATGATATAGGCTTGTAAAACGACTTTTTGTGCAAAAACCTCTTGACCCACAATTTTTCTCTTTGCGTGTAGTCTTCTATGTAGTATAAATTAAGTATAATTAAGATATAATATGCTAAATTCTTTGGAGGTCTAAAAAATCGGATATATATTTGCATTGCGTAAAAATAATCAACTCACTGCGTAAAATGTAATGTTATGTATAAAAGAGCTGAATATCAGAAAATTAAATCAAGGCTTGAAGAAGAAAGAACGTTTATTCAGGTTGTAATGGGTGCTCGCCAGATTGGCAAATCAACAGTTGTCAAGCAGGTACTCAAAGATCTATCACTGCCTTATCAGTTCTACTCTGCGGACAATGTTCCTGCCACCAATACTG
>JAFVOR010000055.1 GCA_017505725.1 Alistipes sp. | reverse complement strand
GCGATAATCTTTGGGTTGTATATAAGGGTGCTGCTACTGTAGAGGCGTTGGTTGAGGCTATCAGCAATGGTGATGAGGTTGTCGTTTTGACTGAGGATATTGCAACTACTGAGGCTATCGAGATTCCTACTGGTGCTACAGCATCTATCGACCTCAATGGTAAGACTATCACAGTTGCAGCAACTGACGCTTTCGTGGCAAAGGCTGGCGCAACCTTGACTATCAGCGGTAATGGTAAAGTTGAATCGCACGCTGCTCCTATCCGTGCTATTGGCGGTAAGGTAGTTGTTGAGGGTGGCGAATTCACTCAAACTGGTGATTATTATTCTACTCCTTCAACTCTTCGATACAGCGTAGATAGCCGTGAGGGCGGTGAAATCATCGTCAAGGGTGGTACATTCAACACCATCAATGGTATGATCAATGTTTCTGCAAACTCTTCAGTTGTTATCGAGGGTGGTATATTCAACAATACTGTCCAGAGCGCAGCTACTCGTCACTTTGCTTATATTTCAGGAACTCTTACTATCAAGGGTGGTGAGTTTTACAGTGTAGCTAACTCTGCTGCTGGCGGTACATTCTTCTGTGGAGCAGGCGCTAATGGTAAAGTTATCGTAGAGGGTGGCAAGTTTACCAGCTTGTGGACCTCGGGCTCTAAGAACAACATTTGGGAGTCATACTACGGCGGTTCTATTGAAATCAAGGGCGGTATCTTCAACCACAATGGAGGTATTAGCACACAGGTGACTCAGAATACAGATGCTGCTACTAAGGATGCTTATCCTTATATGGCAAAATAATCGATTGCAATATCATCAAAACTACTGCGCTCCTCGTGCGAGGGGCGCAGTTTTTTTTTGTGATAGAATAGAGGCGTTAGGGGCGTTAGGGGCATTAAGGGCGAGTAAGGGCTAGTAAGGGAGTGGCGGAACAATCATAGCGGCGCCAACAAGTTGGCTTTATGGCGGCGGAGGCAAGCCTCCTTTATAGCGGCGCAGTTCTTTAAGAACTGCTTTATGGCGCGCCAGTGAAGGCTGAAAGCCTGACGCCACAGAACACCGAAGGTGTGACGCCATAGAGAGCATTTATGCCCGACGCCACAAACCACAAACGCCACAAACCACAAAAAAAAACGCCAACAACTCTCGGTCATTGGCGTTTTAGTTATAACAGCAAACTCTGCCCTATTGATAGAGGAATCGCTTGATGGAGTGCTTAGGCGTGTGCTGGAAGCCCTCGTGAATAATCTCAACCTTCGAGATCTGGCTATATGCCGGGAGCAACATATTGGTTGCCAAGCGGGTCTGCTCAAGCTCCTCTCTGATGGTAGACTCTGCAATCTCAGCATCCTCCGCCGGGAGTGCCACCAACGCCACAAGGCACTTGTCGCGCTCGACAATGAGCGACTCGGCAACGTGAGGCATAGTATTGAGCAGAGCCTCGACCTCCTCGGGGTAGATATTCTGACCGTTAGCGGTGAGAATCATACACTTGCTACGACCACGAATAAAGACATTTCCGTTCTTGTCGATGATGCCCAAGTCGCCCGTACGAAGATAGCCATCCTCGGTGAAGGCGGCGCGTGTGGCCTCCTCATTCTTGTAGTAGCCAATCATAACATTAGGGCCCTTCGCCTGAATCTCGCCCACCTTCTTATGCGGATTGTCCGAATCGATGCGCAAATCCAAACCATCCACTGCACGGCCACACGAGCCCGCCTTGAACTGATTCCAAGGTGCATACGAAAGCAACGGAGCGCACTCGGTCATTCCATAGCCCACGGTGTAAGGGAGCTTCACCTTGCGCATAATCTTCTCGATGGATGGGTTGAGCGCAGCACCTCCCAAGATAATCGAGCGGAGGTTGCCACCAAAGGTGGCGAGCAGCTGCTTGCGAATCTTGCTGTAGAGCATTCGGCTAACACCCGGAGTGTGGGTGAGCAGGCGCATAATAGGTTTGCCGAGCAGAGGCAAAATCTTGCCCTTGAATATCTTCTCGATGACGAGAGGAACGGTGATAAGCAGATATGGTTTGACCTCGGCCAACGCCTGCATCAGGAGCGACGGAGTAGGGGTCTTGCCGAGGAAGTAGACGTGACCACCACCACAAACGGGGTAGATAAACTCGAACGCCATACCATACATATGTGCCAGCGGGAGCATAGAGATAATCTTGTCGCCCTCCTCGACAGGGATATTGCCGAGTGCAAAGTCGATATTCGACGAGATATTTGCCGAGGTAAGCATCACACCCTTAGGTTGTGAGGTTGTACCCGATGTGTAGTTGATGATGGCAAGGTCATCGAGCTCGAGGTTTTCGTACTTTACCACCTCGTGCTTCATCTCCTCGGGATAGACCGCAGGGATAGCCGCCATAGCGCTCTCAATCGCCTCGCGCTTGCTCTCGTCGCGGAGATAGAGTATCGAGTAGTCCTCGACACTGATGACCACACGCAGTTGTGGGATGGTCTCGACATCCATCTGCTCCCACATCTTGGGCTCGGTGAAGAGCACCACACTATCGGAGTGGGCGGTGAGATTGGCAATCATCTCGGGGGTGAAGTCGCAAAGTATCGGCACAGCCACAGAGCGGTAGGTGGTAGTGGCAAGGAATGCCATAGCCCAGCGCGAGCTGTTCTTTGCCGAAAGAGATATCTTGTCACCGCTCTTCACATCGAGCAGACGAAAGATAGTGTGCAAGCGGGCAATTTCTGTTGCAAAGTTTGCGAAGGTAAAATCTTCGCCTCGGTAGTCGGAAAGCGCCGGGGTGTTCCACTTGGCGATTATCGACTCCTGCAAACGATTTAGATAATGTCTCATTCTGTTATTTTGAAATATTTAACATTGCAAATATCGTATGCAGCTTCCGAACTAAAAAATCAAAGGTACGACGGGTGGCAAATAGGGATGAAATTCCTATAGGGGGTGAAATAACGAAATGAGTGGCGAAATTTTCATTTTCGCCACTCATCCTACTCTCTGTCAGTGAGCCACTCCTGAATATTTTCTGCGTATGTGCGCGATATAGGCACATTGGGAATACCCTCAAAACCGTGCTCGATAAAGACACCCTCCTTGTCGCGATGGAGTATCTTGGCGTGGTCGAGGTTTATCATATAGGAGCGGTGGCAACGCACTATGCGAGTACCCTGCAAATGCTCTGCCACTCGGCTCAGGGTGTTGCGAATCATACTCTTTTTGGTGGTGTCGCCATTGATGTAATAGACGCAGACATAGTTGTCGGCCGACTCAATCAGCACCAGGTTCTCGCGACGGATCGAGAGTCGCATCTCTCCCTTCTCGTCGAGAATCTGAATGTAGGCCTTCTGCAGCACCGTCTCGTCGCGATCTATCTGCTTGCGCAGACTACGCAACTCGCGACGGTTCTCCTGCCACACAAAATAGGTGTAGCACATAGTGTACGGGATGAGTAGTATGAGCGAGGTCTTGACAAATAGCGTATTGAACAGCTCAGGTATCGACTTCTCGGTCTCGGCGAAGATAGCTACCAATGTGTATATCGATGCCATAACGCAGATTTCGCTAAATATCCAAACGATATAGCCAATATACGATATAGGTCGTCGATTGGTGTAGGCACGCAGAATCCATCGGCTGATGGCAGCCACCGCCATACCTCCTGCTACCATCATCAGAGCAAGAAGCTGAATGGAGAGTTCACGCGAGATATTGAGACCGCTCAAGAGGCTATCGTCGATGTTGTCGAAGTCGAGTGGTCGATAGATATTGATGAATATCAGCGCAAAGATGGGGACAAACAGAATCATCAGAATCTGATTCGCCCTGCTATATATAAATTTAGGTATCGGTTTCATTGCGATTGGCTCTTGTGCGTTCTATTTGAAGAACTTATACTGGAAAATCAGCATATAGACCACCGCCACCGAGATGTACGAATCGGCGAGGTTGAACACCGGACCAAAGAAGTAACCCTCGCTGTCGAAGAGGAACGAGAGCCACTGCGGATGGTTGCTCCACTGGAATAGCGGGAAGTAGAACATATCGACAACCTTGCCCATCATAAATGGTGCGTACGAGCCGCCAAACTCCGCTATGTGTGCCGGCGTAGATGCCGAGAATAGCACTCCGTAGAATGCGCTGTCGATGATGTTGCCGAGTGCACCGGCAATTATCAACGCCAAACCCACAACTACACCCATAGGTGCCTGCTTGCGGATGAGATTGTAGGTGTAGTAGCCCAAGCCTCCGACCAACACAAGGCGGAAGAGCGAGAGCGCCAACTTACCCCAGTCGAATGCGCCCGCCGATGCTATCTGCATACCGAATGCTGCGCCATTGTTCTCGACAAAGAGGAGCTGGAACCAATTGGGTATGACCACAATAGACTCTCCGAGGTGCATCGAGGTCTTGACCCAAATCTTGAGTGCCTGATCCGCCACAAGCAACGCCACCACAAGGAGCGTAATCCACAAAGCTACACGACAATTTCTATCCTTCACAAGTGCCATAATATTCAAATATTTGGCGCAAATATACAATTTATTTCGGAAAATCCGCCCTGCTTCCGAGTTAATTTCGTCGCCACACACCACCCTATACTATCGAGATGCGGTGCAAAATTGGCGTTTTCATAAACATTCTGCCACGCAAAAAAATCGATACAGGAGAAATTTTGATAAATTTTGTCCGTTTTTGATAGAATTAAGATGATTTTTTGTATATTTGCGTAGTAAAATATCGCAATTTAAGGCACTTATGCCCTCCTCCCTACAACCGTAGGGGGGGGGTATTTCCGTCTTAATGATTTGATTTACAACGACTTACAAGGGTTAGTTAAAGGCGCTAAGGGCGTTAGGGTCGTTAGAGGGTGTAAAGCGAGCATAGCGGCGCCAACAAGTTGGCTTTATGGCGACGGAGGCAAAACTCCTTTATGGCGACGCAGTTCAAGAACTGCTTTATGGCGCGCCAGTGAAGGCTGAAAGCCTGACGCCACAGAGCACCGCAGGTGTGACGCCATAGAGGGCTGAAAGCCCGACGCCACAAATTGCCAATGGCTAAAAAAACAGAATACACTTTTTAGAACACTTTTTACTTAACAAATTTTATAAACTTTAATTAACAACACTATGAAAAAACTTTTACTTGTGCTGGCTGCAGCCTTTGCAATGGTTGCTTGCCAGACCGACATCAACGAGGTTGATGTCGTAGCAGGTGGTGAGGTGGATGTTACCTTCGAGGTGGGCACTCCTACCCGTGCCTACAGCGATGGTAAGACTGCTACTCGCTTGCAGTATGCTATCTATGATGAGAATGGTGATGAGTTGACTGCTCTCACAAAGACAAATGCAACTATCAACATCACCGCAACTGTTTCGTTCAAGCTCGTTACCGGTAACAAGTACACCGCTATCTTCTGGGCTGACAATGACGCTGCTCCTTACGATGTTGATTTCGCTAACAAGACTATGACCGTTGATTACACTGGTGTAGCTTGTAATGACGAGAATCTCGATGCATTCTATGCTATTCACGAGTTTACTGTTAATGGTGCACAGACCGAGACCATCGAGCTCCGTCGTCCTTTCGCACAGCTCAACATCGGTACTAGCGACTACACCGCTTCGGCTAACGCAGGTTACACTCCTAAGTACTCGGCTGTAACCGTAAAGAACATTTACAGCACTCTCAACCTTTGGGATGGCGCAGTAGATAAAAATAGTGCAGTTAAGGTTAATTTCGACTATGCCGAGATTGCTAAGGGCGAGGCATTCCCTGTAACTGGCTACCAGTACTTGGCAATGAACTACTTGCTCGTTGATAGCCAGAAGGAGGTTGTAGACATCGAGTTCGGTTACAAGGAGGAGACTGGTGACGCTAAGACTCGCGTTGTAGGCTCTGTACCTGTACAGCGTAACTACCGTACCAACATCTACGGTCAGTTGCTCACAAGCGACGTTGATATCAACGTAGTAATCAAGCCTGAGTACTACGAGCCTGCTCACACAGCTGACGCTCTCTACTTGGCTGCTGCAGTTGGTGGTGAGATAACCTTGGAGGAGGATGTTGTATTGACAAGCGCACTCAATGTTCAGTCGAATATGACTATCAATTTGAATGGTCACAACATTACTATTGATGCTGCATACGATTCAAATAACTATGAGGCAAGCAGCGCTATCGTAAATAACGCTACTTTGACTCTTACCGGCAATGGCGAGATTAGCGCAACTAACAACTACACCGTTCGCAATAACGGCACAATGGTAATTGATGGCGTAACTGTTAAGAATGGTATTATGAACTTCGGCGAGTTGACAGTTGAGAGTGGTAATATCAGCAATAGCCGTAGCGGTAAGCACACCATCTATGGCAACGCTGCTAAGTTGACTATCAATGGCGGAACATTCCACAATGACAACGCTGGTAACGCTGCAATCTACGCTTATGGTGGTGAGGTTGTTATCAACGGTGGTGAGTTCACTATCGCAGACGGTACTGCAACACTCGGTTGGACTTCGTGCCTCCTCGATGCACAGGGTGGTGCTAAGTACACTATCAATGGCGGTGTCGTTAGAGGTGAGATTCGCGATTATAATAAGAATACTACCATCTATGGTGGTGCATTCAGCCACTACAACTCTATAAAGGGCTTTATCGCTGAGGGTTATGTTGCAAAGCAGAACAGCGATAATCTTTGGGTTGTATATAAGGGTGCTGCTACTGTAGAGGCGTTGGTTGAGGCTATCAGCAATGGTGATGAGGTTGTCGTTTTGACTGAGGATATTGCAACTACTGAGGCTATCGAGATTCCTACTGGTGCTACAG
>JAFVOR010000054.1 GCA_017505725.1 Alistipes sp. | reverse complement strand
GGTAGAGATAAAGTACTCCAACACCGAAAGTCCCTCCTTAAAGTTCGACAAGATCGGGTTCTCGATAACCTGCTGACCACCCTCAACACCCGACTTCTGCGGCTTCGCCATCAGACCACGCATACCCGAGAGCTGACGAATCTGCTCTCGCGAACCACGCGCTCCCGAATCAAGCATCATATATACAGGATTGAATCCGTCATCGTTCTTGGTCAAGGTCTCAACTACCTCCTTGGTGAGCTTGTTATTAACGCTTGTCCAGACATCGATAATCTGGTTGTAACGCTCGTTGTTGGTGATAAGACCCATATTATAGTCGTCGATGATAGCATCGGCCTTCTCGTATCCCTCCTGAACGAGCTTCTCCTTCGACTCAGGGATAATCACAGCCTCGAGGTTAAACGACAAACCTCCACGGAATGCCATCTGATAACCCATATTCTTGATATCGTCGAGGAACTTAGCCACCTTGTCGGCACCCGCCTTCTTCATCACATCCGAGATGATATCGCGGAGCGACTTCTTGGTGAGCAATGTGTTCACATAGCCAACCTCCTCAGGTACAACCTGGTTGACGAGGATACGACCGATAGTGGTCTCCTTCAATACGGTTACAGGGTTGCCCTGCTCGTCGAGGTCGCGTACACGACACTTAACGGTTGCGTGGATATCGGCACGACCCTCGTTGTAGGCGATGATTGCCTCCTCAGGACCGTAGAATACCAATCCCTCACCCTTAACTCCCGGACGAGCCTTGGTGATGTAGTAAAGACCAAGGACCATATCCTGCGAAGGTACGGTGATAGGGGCACCATTCGCTGGGTTAAGGACATTGTGCGAACCGAGCATCAGGAGCTGTGCCTCCAAGATTGCGGCGTTGCCGAGTGGCAAGTGCACCGCCATCTGGTCACCATCGAAGTCGGCGTTGAACGCTGTACACGAGAGGGGGTGCAACTGCATTGCCTTACCCTCGATAAGCTTCGGCTGGAACGCCTGAATACCCAAACGGTGAAGGGTTGGAGCACGGTTCATCAATACAGGGTGACCCTTGATGACATTCTCCAAAATGCCCCATATAACTGCATCCTTTCTATCGATAATCTTCTTTGCCGACTTAACAGTCTTGACGATACCACGCTCGATGAGCTTGCGTATGATGAATGGCTTGTACAACTCTGCAGCCATATCCTTTGGCATACCCATCTCGTGCATCTTCAACTCCGGACCTACGACGATAACCGAACGAGCCGAGTAGTCAACACGCTTACCGAGCAAGTTCTGACGGAAACGTCCCTGCTTACCCTTCAACGAGTCGCTCAACGACTTCAATGGACGGTTGCTCTCGTTCTTAACGGCATTGCTCTTACGCGAGTTATCGAACAACGAGTCTACAGCCTCCTGCAACATACGCTTCTCGTTGCGGAGAATCACCTCAGGAGCCTTGATGTCGATCAAACGACGAAGACGGTTGTTACGGATGATAACACGACGATACAAATCGTTCAAGTCCGATGTTGCGAAACGACCACCATCGAGTGGTACCAATGGACGCAACTCTGGTGGAATAACAGGCACAACATCCAGCACCATCCACTCCGGACGGTTCTTGCCCTGCGATGCGCGGAACGACTCCACAACATTGAGCTGCTTCAACAACTCGCTCTTACGCTGCTGCGAAGTCTCACGCGAAGCACGGTCGCGCAAGTTGTATGACATAGTGTCGAGATCAACCTCCTGCAAGAGGATCTTGATAGCCTCGGCACCCATCATCGCGATAAACTTGTTAGGATCGTCGTTCGGAAGCTGCTGGTTACCCTTTGGAAGCGCTGCAAGGATGTCTGTATACTCCTTCTCACCCAAAGTCTGCAACTTCTCGATGCCCTGCTCTGCAGCTGCACCTGCCTGAACGACTACATAACGCTCGTAGTAGATGATAGACTCCAGCTTCTTTGATGGAATACCCAACAGATATCCGATCTTTGAAGGGAGCGACTTGAAGTACCAAATGTGTACTACAGGCACTACCAACGAGATATGACCCATACGCTCGCGGCGCACCTTCTTCTCGGTAACCTCCACACCGCATCGGTCGCAGACGATACCCTTATAACGGATGCGCTTGTACTTTCCGCAGTGGCACTCATAGTCCTTCATAGGACCGAAGATACGCTCGCAGAAGAGTCCGTCACGCTCCGGCTTGTAGGTACGATAGTTGATGGTCTCAGGCTTGAGGACCTCACCGCTCGACTGTGCCAGGATCTCCTCAGGAGATGCAAGGCTCACCGAAATACGGTTGTAACCGCCCTTTGAATTGTCTTTGTTTATGGACATAATCTTATACAGTTTTTCTTTTATACCTACTTATATTATTATTCGAGTGTTACCGAAAGACCCAAACCTCGCAACTCGTGCAAGAGGACATTCATAGCCTCAGGGATACCCGGCTTTGGAAGGTTATCACCCTTCACGATTGCCTCGTATACCTTTGCACGACCCATAACGTCGTCGGACTTAACGGTCAAAATCTCCTGGAGGATATTTGCTGCACCGAAGCCCTCGAGTGCCCAAACCTCCATCTCTCCGAATCGCTGACCACCAAACTGTGCCTTACCACCGAGTGGCTGCTGTGTGATGAGCGAGTAAGGACCAATCGAACGAGCGTGCATCTTATCGTCGATCATATGACCGAGCTTAAGCATATAGATGACACCTACGGTAGCCGGCTGGTCGAAACGCTCGCCCGTACCACCATCGTAGAGGTAGCAACGACCTGTGCGTGGAAGGCCCGCCTTGTCGGTGTACTCGTTAATCTGCTCCAACGAAGCACCGTCGAAGATTGGTGTAGCGAACTTCAAGCCCAACTCGCGACCTGCCCAACCGAGCACTGTCTCGTAGATCTGACCGAGGTTCATACGCGAAGGCACACCGAGTGGGTTCAAGCAGATATCCACGATTGTACCATCCTCCAAGAATGGCATATCCTCGTCGCGAACAACCTTCGCTACGATACCCTTGTTACCGTGACGACCCGCCATCTTATCACCCACCTTGAGCTTACGACGCTTAGCGATGTATACCTTGGCCATCTGGATAACACCTGGCTGTGTGATCTCATCACCGTTGGTGAGGTTCGAACGCTCGCGCTTGATGTTTGCGTCGGCCTTCTTAACCTCCATTGTATAGTTGTTTACAGTCTTGGTGATCAACTCATTGAGGTGAGCATCGTCGGTCCAGTTGCAATCGCCCAAGTTCAAGTAGCCCATTGCGATATGAGTCTTCTCGTCGATGGTCTTATTTGCAATCTCGTCGAGTATCTTCTGGGTGAACTTAGCACCCGCTGCGTACAACTCTACACCGAAGTAATCCTTGATACCTGTTGTGGTCTTGCCCTGCAACAAAGTCCAAAGCTTCGATACGAGAATCTTGGTCAAATCTGCCACCTGATCTGCAAACTTGTGGTCGAGCTTCTCGAGCTGCAACTTCTCAGCTGCACGGCCCTTCTTGTCAACCTTGCTTGCACGGCTATAGAGCTTGGTGTCGATAACCACACCCTGCAACGATGGATTTGCCTTCAACGAAGCATCCTTCACATCGCCTGCCTTGTCACCGAAGATAGCACGCAAGAGCTTCTCCTCTGGCGAAGGATCGCTCTCACCCTTTGGAGTGATCTTACCGATGAGGATATCGCCCGGCTTGATGTTTGCACCAATGCGGATGATACCGTTCTCATCGAGGTTGCGTGTTGCCTCCTCGCTTACATTTGGAATATCTGAGGTGAGCTCCTCGACACCACGCTTGGTATCACGAACCTCTGTAATATACTCGCTCACGTGTACCGAAGTGAAGATATCCTCACGCTGGATACGCTCCGAGATAACGATAGCATCCTCGAAGTTGTAACCCTTCCAAGGCATAAATGCCACCTTCAAGTTGCGTCCCAAAGCCAACTCACCCTTCTCGGTCGAGTAGCCCTCGGTCAATATCTGACCCTTGACTACACGCTCACCGGTCAATACTGCCGGCTTCAATGTCACCGAGGTATCCTGGTTGGTACGACGGTAGCGTGGCAAGTTGTATATTGTAACCTCTGGAGCGAACGAGCAGATAACCTCCTCCTCAGAGCGGTCGTAGCGAACCTTGATAACTGTAGCATCAGCAAACTCTACTACACCATCACCCTCGGCTACAATCTGAATGCGGCTATCCGAGATCATCTCCTTCTCGATACCGGTACCTACGATAGGAGCCTCACAGCGTACGAGAGGCACGGCCTGACGCATCATATTCGATCCCATCAACGCACGGTTAGCATCGTCGTGCTCCAAGAATGGAATGAGCGACGCTGCAATCGAAGCAATCTGGTTTGGTGCTACATCGACGAGGTTAACCTCCTCACCGTGTACCACTGGGAAGTCAGCACCAAGACGAGCCTTGATACGACCATCGTTCACAAAACGATTGTCCGAAGTGAGAGGCTCACCTGCCTGTGCGATAATCTGTCCCTCCTCCTCTTCTGCCGAGTAGTAGCGGATGTGCGAGTTGTCCATATCTACGACACCATTCTCGCACGAACGGTATGGAGTCTCCAAGAAGCCCATATCCGAGATCTTTGCATAGACGCAAAGCGACGAGATAAGACCGATGTTTGGACCCTCAGGCGACTCGATTGGACACAAACGACCATAGTGTGTGTAGTGTACATCTCGAACCTCGAAACCTGCACGATCACGCGAAAGACCACCAGGACCGAGTGCAGACAAACGGCGCTTGTGGGTGATCTCCGACAATGGGTTGATCTGGTCCATAAACTGCGACAACTGCGAAGTACCGAAGAACGAGTTGATAACACCCGACAACGACTTCGCGTTGATCAAATCGATTGGTGCAAAGTTCTCAGAGTCACGAACATTCATACGCTCACGAATGGTTCTCGCCATACGAACGAAACCAATCGAGAACTGGTTCGACAACTGCTCGCCAACGGTACGCACACGACGATTCGACAAGTGGTCGATATCGTCCAACTCGGCACGCGAGTTGATGAGCTGAATGAGATACTTGATGATTGCGATGATATCCTCACGAGTAAGTGTGCGGATAGCAGGATCGATGCCCAACTCCAACTTCTTGTTAATACGGAAACGACCTACATCACCCAAGTCGTAACGCTTGTCCGAGAAGAACAACTTGTCGATTACGTCGCGGGCTGTAGTGTCATCCGGTGCCTCCGAAGCACGCAACAAACGGTAGATGTAGCGCACTGCATCAACCTCCGAGTTGCAGGCATCCTTCTGCAATGTGTTGTATATAATCGAGAAATCAACGCCCGACGGATTCTCCTTATGAAGGATGATGGTCTTGGCGCCACTCTCCAAAATCTTCTCAATGTGGCTCTCGTCCAAAATGGTCTCTCGATCCACAACTACTGCGTTACGCTCGAGAGTATAAACCTCGCCTGTATCCTCATCAACGAAGTCCTCTACCCACGACGAGAGAACTCGTGCAGCCAACTTGCGGCCAATAGCCTTCTTGAGGTTTGTCTTGGTAACCTTCACCTCGTCGGCAAGGTCGAAAATATCGAGAATCTGCTGATCGGTCTCAAAACCGATAGCACGCAAAAGTGTTGTTACAGGCAACTTCTTCTTACGGTCGATGTATGCAAACATCACATTGTTGATGTCCGATGCAAACTCAATCCACGAACCCTTGAACGGGATGATTCGTGCCGAGTAGAGCTTTGTACCATTAGTGTGGATGCTCTGACCAAAGAATACACCTGGCGAACGGTGCAACTGCGATACGATAACACGCTCTGCACCATTGATGACGAAAGTGCCTCGCTCCGTCATATAAGGGATTGTGCCGAAATAGACATCCTGCACTACGACTCCAAAGTCCTCGTGCTCCTCATCGGTACAATAGAGCTTCAACTTGGCCTTGAGTGGCACACTGTAGGTGAGACCACGCTCCAAGCACTCCTCGATAGTGTAGCGAGGAGGATCGATGTAGTAATCGAGAAACTCGAGTACATAGTTGTTTCTTGCGTCAGTGATTGGGAAGTTCTCCTGGAATACACGATAGAGACCCTCGTTCTTGCGGTTCTCTGCGGTAGTATCCATCTGGAAGAAATCCCTGAATGATTTGAGCTGTACCTCCAACAAATCCGGATAAGGCACTCGGTTGCGGATTGTGGAGAAGCTGATTCTTTCTTGTTGTGTTGTTGCGGACATTGCTGAATCCATTGTTTTTGTTGTGAGTACTCAAAGGGGAAAAACAACCCCTCGCGTGTGCGCGCTTATGTAATCGCGCTAAAACTCTCAGCGTAAACACATTACACCCTGAGAGTATCAAAAAATCCTAGGACGGGCACAGCTCAATACGGCACTCCCATTCCTTAGACCCGAAAAGGTATAGCGCTTACACTGCAGTCGTAAGCACTATACCTGATTGTCTGGTAGAGTCTAGTAACTCGTCAGAATTACTTAAGCTCAACCTCAGCACCAGCCTCCTCGAGAGTCGACTTGATAGACTCAGCCTCCTCCTTAGAAACACCCTCCTTAACAGCCTTAGGTGCGCCGTCTACGAGAGCCTTAGCGTCGCCGAGCGAAAGACCTGTCAACTCCTTAACAGCCTTGATTACGCCAAGCTTAGCCTGACTTGCGCTCTTCAAGATAAGATCGAACGATGTCTTCTCAGCAGCAGCAGCCTCGCCTGCAGCAGC
>JAFVOR010000053.1 GCA_017505725.1 Alistipes sp. | reverse complement strand
ATTTGAGAACAACCTGATACTTTTTCCACTCCTTTGAGTCAATTTTGATGGTCGCTTGGCTGAAGTGCTGATTCAAATCCTGCGAATAATTCTCGCACAACAGAACCTTGAAAACACCTTTACCACCCTCGGGAACACGCGCCCACACAGAGAAGCGATATTCTGCTCCCTCCTTATAACCAATGCCCGTAAAGCCGTCATTATCTAACCCCGTGCGTCGGTGGTCGTGTCCGCTGTAAGCCAATCGCACATAGTGAGGATTTCGCTCGAACGGCCCGTCATCCTTGAGTTGAACATTTCCGTAGACCTTCCACCCCATATAGTGGTCGGGGAACTCGAACGAACGATTCTTGACAAGCTCGGCATATAGTCCACCATCCGCAGCAAAGTTTACATCCTCGAAGAAGATTCCATACATTGTAGAGGCGATTTCGGCACCTGCTTTTCGGGTATTTACATCAAACTTAGGCGGAACGCTTTGAGCCGCTACGCATAATATAGAAGATAGTGCTGAGAGCGCGAAAAAAAGTCTTTTCATAGATATTTCGTTTATAGGTTTTATTGCAACAAATTTAGACATAATATCAAATATATCCAAATCGTTATACAGCGATTCAACCCTCGGTAGATTCAACCCTCTTTTTGTGTAAAAAATGGCATCTATTTTGTATTTTTTAGCATAGACACAATAAAATTGAATAATATTCGTTATATTTGTGAAAACCTTAAATAAGATGTAAAAATATGAAAAAGTTATTACTTTCGGCGTTGGCTGTTGCTGCGCTCGCTGTAGCACCCGCTTTTGCTGGCGATGTGGTTGTCAGCGTAGATAAATTGCCTGCTCAGGCACAGAAATTTTTGACCACTCATTTTGCTAATGCCAAGGTTGTTACAGCCTTGCACGACAGAGATATCACCGACAACGACTATACCGTGATGCTCGACAACGGCACCAAGATCGAGTTCGATGGCTCGGGCAAGTGGGAGAGCGTCAAGAGTCGTGGCGCAGCACTCCCTGTGGGTGTTGTTCCTGCCAAGATTGCCGAGTATGTCAAGGCTCACTACTCGCCATACACCATCGAGAAGATCGAGCGTAAGCGCTATGGCTACGAGGTGGAGTTGTCGAACGATCTCGATATGAAGTTTACTGCAGATGGCAAATTCTGGGGACTCGACGACTAACGATTTTTTAATGTAATTAAAAGTTTGAGCAAAGGGGTGAAGAAAAATTCTTCACTCTTTTGCTTTTTTCTTTGCTTTTTTCGACAAAACCTTGTAACTTTGTGAGGTTAATGGGTCACTATGCCCGTTAGCAATAGCCAAGCATTCATAATATCAACAACAAATAACAGTCAAAAAAAATGCAGAGAGAAAACTTACTCAAGCAACTCGAGAACGCCGACAAGGTGTGGGATTTCGTAGTTGTAGGTGGTGGTGCAACAGGTCTTGGTTGCGCTGTCGATGCCGCATCGCGCGGTTACAGTGTTGCGCTCTTTGAGCGCGAGGACTTCGCAAAGTGTACTTCGAGCCGTTCGACAAAGCTCGTACACGGAGGTGTGCGTTATCTCCAGAAGTTGGAGGTCGATTTGGTTCGTGAGGCGTTGCACGAGCGTGGTTTGATGAAGCAGAATGCTCCTCACCTCGTGAAGGATCAGGCATTCGTTATCTCGAACTACAGCCATTGGGAGAATTTCCTCTATTTCTGCGGTTTGACTTTCTACGATATTCTCTCGTTCGGCTTTGGCTATGGTCGTTCGCGTTTCATCACTGCCAAGACTCTTCGTCAGTACCTCCCAACATCGGTTGCTGAGGGCTTGAAGGGTGGTGTGGTTTACCACGATGGTCAGTTCGATGACGCTCGTATGGCTTGTAACCTCGCTCAGACTTGTGTTGAGCACGGGGGTGTTGTAGCTAACCGCACCGAGGTTGTCAATGTTTTGCACGACGAGAAGGGCAAGGTGGCAGGTGTTGTTGCCAAGGATCTTCTCACAGGCAAGGAGTACACCGTTAAGGCCAAGGCTGTTATCAACGCTGCAGGTTGCTTCGTTGACGAGGTGCTTCAGATGGATAAGCCGGGTGAGGCAAAGATGGTTGTCCCTTCGCAGGGTGTTCACATCGTTCTCGATATGAAGTTCTTGCAGAGCGACTACGCTATTATGGTTCCAAAGACTTCGGATGGTCGCGTATTGTTCGCAGTGCCTTGGCACGATAAGGTGGTTGTTGGTACTACAGATATCCAGCGTCCTACTGCCGAGAGCGAGCCACGTCCACTCGACGAGGAGATCGACTTCATCCTCGAGACTGCAAGCCACTATATGACTCCTGCTCCAACCCGTGCCGACATCGTTTCGGTATTCGCAGGTCAGCGTCCACTCGCAGCACCTAAGAAGGAGGGTAAGAAGTCGAAGGAGGTTTCGCGTTCGCACAAGGTTGTTGTTTCGGACAACGATCTCATCACTATCACAGGTGGTAAGTGGACTTCGTATCGTAAGATGGCCGAGGATACCGTTGACAAGGCTATCAAGTTGGGCAAGGTCGAGAAGCGCAAGTGCGTAACTCGCAAGTTGAAGGTTCACGGATGGCGTCCAAATCCAAACTTGGCAGACCACATGTATGTATATGGAGCTGATGAGCCGGCAATCCTCGATATGATTAAGCAGAACCCTGCACTTGGCGAGAAGTTGTCGGAGAAGTACGACTACACCGTAGCCGAGGTTCTTTGGGCAATCCGTCACGAGATGGCTCTCACTGTGGATGATGTTCTTGCCCGTCGTGTTCGTCTCCTCTTTGTTGATGCTCGCGAGGCACAGAAGGCTGCTCCACGCGTAGCTCAGATTTTGGCTGAGGAGCTCGGTCGCGACCAGGCTTGGATCGACGAGCAGGTGGCTTCGTTCACCGAGCTTGCTTCGCACTACTACGTAGCATAAAACCGCCTAATAAGGTGTTTTCTGCGTTACGCTTGTTTTGCAAATGCTCACATACGCCAAGTATGCTCCGCTTTGCAAAACTTCGCAAGCCTTGAAAACCCACTTATTATGCAATTTTATAAAAAAGAAATAATGGCGGCTGAAAAGTCGCCATTGTTTTTGCTAGATAAAATGCTGTTCGATTATTCGGATAGAAGCCTCTCTATTCTGCGTTGTCTGCACGACTTACGTTTGATGGTCGGGTCGTAGATTTTGTAACCTATCGAGACGCCAATTTTTGATGGTAGCCACTCGGCCGAGCCGTTGTAGGGGTCGGGGAATTTAGGCTCCTTCTGGTGCATCGGGAAGAGGTTGATTTCGCCATTCTCGAGGTAGTCGTTGTAGCGACTCCACATACGATCGAAGGCGAAAAAGGCATCCACTACCCATCGCTCTTTGAAGGTGTGCGAGTAGCCTATACCCAGACCTACCATCATACCCCAGCCACGACCATAGCCCGGCTCAAATTGGATGAGTTTGTCGCCTTGGAAGAAGAATGGGCGGGTGAGGTCGAAGGCCTGCATACCTGCGTTGGCACTCACATAGAAGCCTCGTGCCTCGCGCTTGATGTAGAAGCGGTACTCGGTCTGGAAGATGCCGCATCGTGCGTGGATGTCGTTGCGGTCCCCCCACTTGATGGTCTTGTGAGGTGAGAACATCGGATCTATCGAGACCGACGAGTGTGGACCCACGACAAACTCGAGTTGCGGATTTATCACGCCCACCACAGCGTAGAGGGCATTGAGCTTGGCGTAGATTTGTGCCCTCGCAAGGGTCGGTAACACCACCATTGCCACCGCCAATACCAATATATATAATTTATTCTTCATCCTTAGTTGTGTTTCGTTAGGGCAAAGATATGAAATTTTTAGATTATTTTTGAGAAATATGCAGAGTATAATGCAGATTTCGTGTTAGTGAAAATAATTCTTAATTTTTAATTCTTAATTTTTAATTTGTTCTCTATCTTTGTGGCCACTATGACGAATGAAGAGATTTTACGCGGGCTGAATCCCGCACAACGAGCAGCGGTTGAGTCCTATCAGTCGCCCTCGCTCATTATTGCAGGTGCAGGCTCGGGCAAGACGCGCGTGCTGACCACCCGCATTGCCTATATGTTGGCACAAGGTGTGCCTGCCTATTCGATTCTGGCATTGACCTTTACCAACAAAGCTGCCAACGAGATGCGCGAGCGTATCGAGAAGATGGTAGGTCCGCAGAGTCGCTACATCACGATGGGAACATTCCACTCGGTCTTTTCGCGAATTTTGCGCGAGAATGCCGAGGTGTTGGGATATCCGAAGGAGTACACCATCTACGACTCAAACGATGCCAAGAATCTCGTCAAGACCATCGTCAAGGATATGCGTCTGCCCGACGATAAGTACAAGCCGAATGTTATCGCCTCGCGTATCTCGATGGCGAAGAACAACCTTATAACTCCGGGTGCATATCTCCAAAATTCGATATTTGCCACAGAGGATCGTCGTGCGCAGATGCCCGAATTTGGAAATATCTACGCCGAGTATTGTCGTCGTTGCAAGGCGAATGGCTCGATGGATTTCGACGATCTGCTTCTGCAGACAAATATCCTCTTCCGCGACCATCCCGATGTGTTGGCAAAGTATCAGGAGCGTTTCCAATATATCCTGGTCGATGAGTATCAGGATACCAACAATGCCCAATATATCATCGTGCGCCGCCTGGCGCAGCACCACTCGCGCATCTGCGTAGTGGGTGACGATGCACAGAGTATCTACTCGTTCCGTGGCGCAAAGATCGAGAATATCCTCTCCTTCCAGCGAGACTATCCCGAGGCACAGGTCTTCAAACTCGAGCAGAACTACCGCTCGACGCAGACCATTGTCGATGCTGCCAACTCGGTTATCGAGCACAACTCGAAGAAACTTAAGAAGCGTTGCTTCTCGGAGGGTGCAAGTGGCGAGAAAATTCGCATCTTCAAGGCCTACACCGATCGCGAGGAGGCTGACCTTATCGTGGGAGATTTGCGTGATCGTGTGCGCGAGAGTGGCGTTAAGTGGAACGATGTAGCAATCCTCTATCGCACCAACGCACAATCTCAGGCTTTGGAGCACTCGTTGCGTCAGCGAGGTATCCCGTATCGCATCTACAAGGGTAGCTCATTCTATGATCACAAGGAGGTGAAGGATATACTCTCCTACATTCGCCTTATCATAAATCCTCGTGATGACGAGGCCTTCAAGCGCATTATAAACACCCCTGCGCGAGGTATTGGTGACACCACCATCTCTCGTATCGAAGCCATTGCTCAGCAGCGTCAGGTCTCTATGTGGGAGGCGGTTGACACAATGGTCGAGCAGCCTGTTGCCGATGCTGTGGAGAGGGCTATTGTGCGTAAGGTGACGGAGTTTGTGGCGCTCATTCGTGATTTGTCGCTCAGACGCGCTCAAGTCGGCTTGTACGACTTTGGCTTGGAGGTCGCTACACGAAGTGGATTGTTGCCATTCTATCGTCTGCAAAATACGCCCGATGCACAGTCTGCAGTCGACAACCTGGAGGAGTTGCTCAACTCGTTGCAGATGTTCCAGGAGCAGGTCGATGCAGAGATTCGCAATGGTGAGCGCGAGGAGGGTGATGTGGCAACCATCGAGGAGTGGTTGCAGAGCCTGATGCTCATCACCGATATGGACAAGAAGGAGGGCGAAGAGGAGCAGGACAATGTAACCCTTATGACCGTACACTCGGCAAAGGGTCTAGAGTATGAATATGTCTATGTGGTTGGATGTGAGGAGAATCTCTTCCCGTCGCAACGAGCTCTCGAGACCGTTGAGGGTATCGAGGAGGAGCGACGACTCTTCTATGTTGCCCTTACCCGTGCCAAGTCGTTGGCTACACTCTCGTGTGTGGATATGCGATTCAAGTGGGGTAATATGGAGTTTTCCAAACCGAGCCGATTCCTTGCCGAGATAGATGAGCAGTATGTCGAGTGCGACTTCTCGTTGCAAGGAAGGTCTCGAGGTGAGCAGAGTGGTACGGTGAAGATTGTGAGCGGCAAGGATGAGAGTGCTCTCGATGCCTTGCGTCGTCGATTCGATGTGCGCTACCAGCAGAAAACGGAAAGCGGAAAACGGAAAACGGAAAACTTTTTCAAACGAGAAGAGCCTGTTGTGCGAACTCCACAAAGAGATGTGTCGGGTATGCGACGCATAAACACCTCTACTGTTGGTCAGGTCACTTCGGAGGTTTGCCTCTACTCGGTGGGTGAGCGTGTCGAGCACCCTCGCTTTGGTCGAGGCGAGATTATGCAGGTTGTACCTCTTGCCACCGACCACAAACTTGTGGTACGCTTCGCAAGTGGCGAGGAGAAGACCTTGCTCTCGAAGTTGGCAAAATTGACAAAACTATAGTCTGCTATGACACCGCTTGTATCGGTCTGCGTTACCACCTACAACCACGAGCCTTACTTGACTCAAGCACTCGATGCCATTCTGCAGCAAGAGTGCGATTTCGGTGTGGAGATTGTGTTGGGAGAGGATTGCAGCACGGATGGCACTTTGAGTATTTGCCGTGAGTATGCCGAAAAATATCCCAAGCAGATAACCCTTATCGCCTCGACCGAGAATGTCGGTTGGCGTGCCAACTATCGTCGATGCGTAGAGGCGGCGAGGGGCAAATATGTCGCCTTTTGCGATGGCGACGACTATTGGTGCGATGCGACTCGTTTGGCCGAGCAGGTGACTCTTATGGAGGAGAATCCGCAGATGGGATTGTGCTACACCCTTGCCGAAAGGCGCAATGCGGTGGGTGAGCTTGTTGGTCGCTTTCCTGTGGGCAAAGGGCATACTACGCTCGATGCTCTGCTGCACGACTGGTGCGTCGAAAACTGTACGACATTGGCGCGACGCGAACTGGTGCTGGCATACTACGATACAGAAAAGCCCGATAATCGTCCCGAGTGGCTCACCGAGGATCTGCCGATGTGGCTCTATGTGGCGGCACACTCGGAGGTCGCCTATATCGAGAGGGCGACAGCGGTGCATCGCCTTTTCCCCGATAGCGTAAGCCATAGCACGAGCCTTGCAAAACGGCTTGCCTTCTGCGACTCCTCATCGAATATAAAACTCTGGTTTGATGAGCGTTACAACTCGTCGCATCAGCGTCGACACCTCTTGCGTGAGCGAGCAAATACTGCACTTTGGGTGTTGTCGCATATCGGCTCGGTGGGCGACTTTGTGAAGCGTTGGTGGGGCGAAGTAAAGGCTATGCCAATGCAGATTTTAAGCCCCGTGCCGTATGTGCTTTTTGCAAAGAAACTGCTATTTCGTTTATGGAAAAACCCTAACGACCCTAACGACTCTAACGACCCTAAATAAAAAAAAAACTATGAGAAGAGAGGATAGATACAAAGCTGTAATCGACTACTTCGAGAAGGCTATGCCTGTGGCGGAGAGTGAACTCGATTTCGAGAATCCTTATCAACTGTTGGTGGCGGTAATCTTGTCGGCGCAGTGTACCGACAAGCGCGTGAATCTCACCACGCCTGCACTTTTCAAGGCCTATCCCACACCCTTCGAGCTGGCAAAGGCCTCGGCGGAGGAGATTTATGAATATATCCGCAGCATCTCTTACCCCAATAACAAGGCGAAAAATTTGGCTGCTATGGCGCGTATGCTTGTGGCGGAGTTTGGCGGTGAGGTGCCGAGCGACATAGAACAGATGATGCGTCTGCCGGGCGTAGGTCGCAAGACTGCCAATGTTATGGGAGCGGTCATCTGGAACAAGGAGGTTATGCCCGTCGATACCCACGTCTTTCGTGTCTCGGCACGCATAGGTCTATCTGTGGGGGCCAAAACCCCTCGTGCCACCGAGTTACAACTCGAAAAGTATATCCCCTCGCATCTGCTTCCAATAGCTCACCATTGGCTCATTCTGCACGGTCGCTATACCTGTCTTGCTCGCAAGCCAAAGTGCGATGAGTGCGGATTAACTCAGTGGTGTAATCACTACTGCGCAACGCACAAAAAATAGTCTCATCATCGACGATTTTTGGGGTTTGGGGGCTTTTGCAAAACCGCATTTTTAACTTTTAATTTTAATTTTTAATTAAAAGTCATAGACTTTTAGTATCTTTGTCGCGATGAATATAGATAAAGAGAGAGTTGAGGAGCTCCGAAATCTCCTCGCTGAGCCCCGCAAAATTGTGATTGTGGGCCACACAAATCCCGATGGCGACGCTATAGGCTCGTCGTTGGCATTGGCGGAGGTGCTTACTGCGCGTGGTCACGCTGTGACTTGTGCCCTGCCAAACAACTATCCGTACTATCTGCGTTGGATTCCAAATTCTGAGGGTATTATCATCTATCGCAACGACAAGGAGCATCGTGCCGACAAGGCTATTGCCGAGGCGGATGTTATTATCTGTGCCGATATGAACTCGCTCACCCGTGCCGACGATCTGGGTGCGATGGTGGCAAGCAATACCACTGCCAAGCGAGTGTTGATCGACCACCACCTCTTCCCGACCGAGGTTTTCGATATTATGTTTTCCTACCCAGAGTCGTCGAGTACAGCCTTCTTGATGTACACCGTCTTGGTTGCGCTCTATGGTGAGGAGGTTATAAATCAGACCGTAGCAACACAGCTCTATGTCGGCATAATGACCGATACGGGCAACTTTGCATTTTCGAATCTTACGCCAGATCTGTTCCGGGCTGTGGCTGCATTGTCGGCTACGGGAATCGATATTCCGCAGATATATAATAATGTCTACAACTCCTTCACCGAGGGTCGTGCACGCCTCTTTGGCTACACCATCAATCGCAAGATGAAGACCTTGCTCGGTGGTAAGGTGGCTTATATGTCGCTCACCGAGGAGGAGATGCGTCGCTTCTGGTTCCAGCAGGGTGACAACGAGGGTTTTGTCAACTATCCGCTCTCGATCAAGAAGATGAAGATGTCGGCGATGTTCACTGCACAGCAGGGCTTCATTCGTGTGTCGCTCCGCTCGCGAGGTGATGTCGATGTCGACACCTTTGCCCGTCGCTACTTCAATGGAGGTGGCCACAAGAATGCGGCAGGCGGCAAGTCGTTTGTGTCGATGGAGGAGACCATCGCGCACTATATCGAGTCGGTCAATAAGTATCACGAAGAGGGTTTGGTTTAAGTAAGAAAAAATAGAACGCTATGTTTAAGACTTATATGCGATTGCTCGGCTTTGCAAAGCCAATAAGCAGGTATGCTGTGCCATACTTCTTCTTTGCCGCTTTGCACGCTGTGTTCAACACCTTCAACTATGCGATGATTGTCCCAATCCTGAACACGATGTTCGACAAGAATTATATCTTTGTACCCGTTACGGAGATGCCCAAGTTGTCGTTCGATGGTGCAACGTTGCAGTTGTGGCTAAACTATGCCTATACACATATTTTCGGCAATACGTGGGATATCGCCAATGTGCTGATGCTCCTGGCGGTGGTGCTCATCGCGATGAATCTCTTGTCGAATCTCTTCCGTTATCTGGGTGGCTACACAGTCGAGAAGATGCGTGTTGACACCGTTCAGCGTATGCGTAACGCTATGTTCGACAGCGTTATAGGCAAGGATGTGGGCTATTTCAGCGGACAGCGTAAGGGCGATATTATGTCGCGTATCACATCCGATGTGGGTGTTGTGCAGTATTGTGTCACCAACACACTGCAGGTATTGTTCCGTGAGCCATTCCTCATTATCGGATATATCGTGCTGATGGTGAATATCTCGTGGCAGCTGACGGTATTCTCGGTGTTGTTCCTTCCTATGGTGGGTCTGATTATCGGTAGCATTGTCAAGAAGTTGCGTTATCCGGCAAGCCAGAGCCAGCAGCGTATGGGAGATATGGTCAGTGTGCTCGACGAGTCACTTGGAGGTATCAAAGTCGTAAAGACCTACACCGCAACCGAGTATATCAAGGAGAAGTTCCACGCTCTGAATGAGAGCCTTTCGGAGACACTTCTTTGGATGGCTCGCCGTCAGCAGTTGGCTTCGCCAATGAGCGAGTTCCTCGGTATCACAGCTGTGGCTATCATTCTAATATTCGGAGGTTCACTCGTCGTTAATGACTCCTTGAGTGCTGCGGGCTTTATCGCATTTATTGCAGCCTTCTCGCAGATTACACGACCTGTCCGTGCCTTTATCGATCAGTTTGCAAGCATCAATCAGGGTGTTGCCTCGGGTGAGCGTCTTTTCGAGGTGCTCGATAGCGAAAACGATATCAAGGATGCGCCAGATGCCAAGGAGTTTGATGGTCTCAAGGAGAAGATTGAGTTTCGCAATGTCCGCTTCTCGTACGATGAGTCGCGCGAGATTATTCACGGCGTATCGTTCGAGGTTCGCAAGGGCGAGACTGTAGCTTTGGTTGGTCCGTCGGGAGGTGGAAAGTCCACCCTTAGCGAGCTTATGGAGCGTTTCTACGACGCGAACGAGGGCGATATCCTCTTCGACGGAGTATCTATCCGCGACTACAAGCAGGAGTCGTTGCGCTCGGCTATGAGCCTTGTGTCGCAGGATACTGTGCTCTTCAACGATACCATCAAGAGCAACATCGCGCTCGGCCGTCGCGGTGCCACCGACAAGGAGATTATCGAGGCGTGCAAGGTGGCAAATGCCCACAACTTCATTATGGAGAGTCCGGAGGGTTATGACACCAATATTGGAGATCGTGGAGCAAAACTCTCGGGTGGTCAGCGTCAGCGACTCAGCATTGCGCGTGCGGTGCTGAAGAACCCCGACCTTCTCATCCTCGACGAGGCGACTTCGGCCCTCGACACTGAGAGTGAGAAGCTGGTGCAGGATGCCCTTACAAAGGTGCTCAAGGGTCGTACCTCGGTGGTTATTGCCCACCGCCTGTCGACTATTATGAATGCCGACCGTATATTCGTTATCGACGAGGGTCACATCGTCGAGCAGGGCAAACACGATGAGCTCCTTGCCAAGGGTGGAGTATACGCCAAGTTGGTAGAACTGCAAAATGTGAAATAACAGAATTTGTCTAACAAGGCTCTTTCGGCATCTGCCTCGTTTGCGAAATGCTCACATACGCCAAGTATGCTCCGCATTCCCAAACTTCGAGCAGCTTCAAAATAGCTCTTGTTATACAAATTCCGACAAGATGAGGGTGTCCAACTGGACACCCTCTAATGCTTCCTCTCTACTCCTCGACAATCGTTACCGAGAAGATCAAATCGCCGGGACGGATATCGTCAATCACATCCTCGCCCTCTACGACCTTGCCGAAGCAGGTGTGAACGCCATCGAGGTGCTGCGTGTTGCGGCGATTGTGGCAGATGAAGAACTGTGAGCCGCCGGTGTCCTTGCCACGATGTGCCATCGAGAGTACTCCTCGGTCGTGGTACTGACGCTCTGCATCGGTCTCGCACTTGATTGTCCAACCCGGACCACCTGCGCCATTGCCGATAGGGCATCCGCCCTGAATCACAAACTCGGGAATAACGCGGTGGAATGTCAAACCATCGTAGAATCCCGACTCTGCCAACTTAACAAAATTCTCAACTGTAATAGGGGTCTCCTTCTCGTAGAGCTCCACCTTCATATCGCCCTTCTCGGTAGAAATAATTGCGTACTTCATTGTGTTTGTATCTTTAATAGAGGTATTTAGTGGTTGTTAGAGTGTGCTAATCTCTGCAAACTACTTGAGTTGTGCGACAAGTTTTGGCAAGCCGATGGCGGCACGCTCCTTCTTGTGGTATATCTTGTTGCAGAGGAACGGAATCTTTGGCGTTGAGGGGTCTACGACGTAAATCGGTACATCGTTGCTCTTAACCCAGCCGACCAACGAAGCGGCAGGATATACCGCCAACGAGGTGCCGACAATAATCAGGAGGTCGGCTTGCTGCACCAACTCCTTCGCCTTGTCGAACATAGGCACCGCCTCGCCGAAAAATACGATGTGAGGGCGCAGGAGCGAGCCATCAGGGGCAGTCTCGTCGAGCGTCTGCTCGCGCAAACCGATATCTACGATATAGTCGCTTGCATCGTTTCGCAACTTGGTCAATTCGCCGTGAAGGTGTGTGATCTTGGTCGAGCCCGCCAATTCGTGCAAGTTGTCGATATTCTGCGTAATGATCTCAACGTCAAAGTATTTCTCCAATTCAGCCAACGCCTTGTGTCCTGCGTTCGGTTGCTTGCCCGCCATCTCTCGGCGACGCATATTGTAGAAGTTTATCACCTTGGCTCTATCTCTTTCGAGTGCCTCGGGTGTGCAGACATCCTCAATCTTATAATTTGCCCACAGACCATCGCTGCTGCGATAGGTCGGAATGCCACTGTCCGCCGAAATACCTGCGCCCGTAAGTACCACAATTTTTAACATATAACTTTTAATTTTTAAGTTTAATATTAAAAAGTTTTCCGTTTTCCGTTTTCACCTTTCCGTTTGGCATCTATTTCTTGAAATAGATGTCCAACAGCTCTTTTGCTGCGATGAATGAACTCAACTTGGCATCGAGAACTCGGCTCTCCACATCGGCTATGCGCTCCTCAATCTCGGGGTTGAGGTAGAAGTGACTCTTGAGAGTCTCGTTGATGCTCTCGTACATCCAATACTTGTTTTGCTCGTTGCGGTGGTGCTGGAAGTAGCCATTTGCCTTGATATGCTCGACATACTCCTCGACACCCTTCCAAATCTCCTCGAGACCTGTGCCCTCAAGCGATGAGCAGGTGTAAACCTTTGCCTTCCAATCGCTTGCGGGAGTAGGGAAGAGGTGCAATGCATTCTGGAACTGACGACGTGCAACCTCCGCCTTAATCTTATTTTCGCCATCAGCCTTGGTGATGACCATCAGGTCGGCCATCTCCATAATGCCTCGCTTGATGCCCTGCAACTCGTCGCCTGCACCCGAAATCTGCAAGAGGAGAAACATATCGACCATCGAGTGAACTGCAGTCTCGGATTGACCGACACCCACAGTCTCGATAAAGATGACATCGAAGCCTGCTGCCTCGCACAATACCACCGTCTCGCGAGTCTTGCGTGCCACGCCACCGAGCGAGCCTGCCGATGGCGAAGGGCGGATGAAGATGTCGGGGTTGTGGCAGATGGTCTCCATACGGGTTTTGTCGCCCAAGATCGAGCCGCCACTGCGCTCCGACGATGGGTCGATGGCCAAGACTGCCAACTTGTGGTGCATCGATGTAACCATATTTCCCACAGCCTCAATCCAAGTCGATTTGCCTGCGCCAGGCACACCTGTGATACCTATGCGCACAGACTTGCCTGCGTAAGGTAGGCAACGCTCGATAATCTCCTGTGCCTGTGCGTAGTGGTCGGGATTGTTGCTCTCGACAAGGGTGATGGCCTGCGAGAGGATGGTGATATTGCCCGCCAGGATACCCTCGACAAACTCATCGGTGGTGAGTTGACGACGACGCTTTCTCACGAAGTAGGGGTTTACGATAGGTTGATCGGCAACACCATCTGCTACCGAGAGGGCGCTATCGTGGTGAGTATCGCGGTACTCACCGCTTTCGTAGTGGTCTATCTTTGTAAAAGCCATAATTTTTTAGCCTTATATTACTTTTTGTTTATTATTTGTTCTATCTTTTTTCTGTCGAGGAGTCGTGGATTGCCAAACCATAGTGCACGGCGTTTGTGGTCGAGTATCACGGCGTATGGGGCATAATTCACGCCAAAGGATTGGCGTATCGAGCTATCCTCGATAATCACGCCCGACTTTTCGCCTACGAAGTTGAGCACCCACGCATCGATCTCGGTGAGTTTCTGATGCGAGATCAGTACAAACGAGATGTTGTCTAAACCCTTTATAACCTTGTAGATACGCTCTGCTGAGAGACGGCAAGTTTCGCTTGCAGAGTGGATAAACTCGATGTATGTAAACTCGTTCTTGGGAGGTACTTTGCCATCGAGCCACTTGGCCTGTTTCACTCGCGGAGTGCGCTCGCCGAGTGCTATGGTCTGCGCCTCGACACTCGCCCACGAGAGCAACATCGAGATTGCGACTGCAATATGTAAAAGGGCTCTATTCATACTTTACACTAATTTTGTAAGGCACACCATTCAGCACGCCGAGTCGACCTCGGTAGTGTGTGCCAAACTTGGTCACTGTGGTTATAGGTGTGGTTTCGCAGAATACCGATGTAAACCACTCGCCCGCTTTCGGATTTTCCACTACAATCTGCTCCTTGCAGTATGGGCCTACCGACTTGAGGAGGGTATTGTCGTGGAATGCTGGCTCGCCACGCTTGAGGCAGAGGTTGAGGTTGAGGGCTCGTGTTCCCTTGTAGCCCTCTAGTGTTATGGTCATCCTTTTGCACTTGCGAGGTACCTCGAGGCGGAAGTGGTGGTACTGTCGGTCGCCGATGCGGGTGTAGGCAGGATCGTTATCCTCGGTGCATTTGTTCATCTCGCGCACCTCGCCACTCTGCAGTGTACCCTTCACCTTCGGTGCAGGGTTGCCATCCATCGCATAGAGCATCATTGCTGCCATAAACTTTAGGCGTTCGCCCGTAGCCACCCCTTCGGGGTGTGAGCCGCACATCACCACGCGACCACTCTCTGCACTCGGCTTGTAGCTCCACACGCTGGCCTTGCCATCGATCTTCACTCGCTCTGTGTTGGTGAATATGTATCGTGCCAACACCTCGGTACCTTTCGGCATTCTGTTCTCTTTCTCGTCGTAAGCGGAGCAACCTCCATTGTGGCGCACCTCTTCGACTATGCGATCCCTGCCGAAATCGAAGTATTGCAGCAGAGGACTCCTCTTTGGCAGATCCATTGCGGTGCTGCTCTTCGTAAGTCGTGTACTCTGTGCCCATCCCGGCCACAAGCCCCAATAGATGTTATTGTATCGCAAGCCCTTGCTACGTATAGAGCCCGACGAGGCGATGTAAGCTCCGGCGCAAGTACCAACATACGAGCCACCTGCGGCGATATACTCCTTGATTCGCTGGCGACCCTCCTCGCCCAATGAGCGAGCGTGAGCTCCCGACTTTCCTCCATTGACATATATCATACGGTAGCGTGGTGCTCCATCGGGATAGAGCAGTCGTCCGTTGGTGTCGTGCTTGTTGCCACAGAATACAGCCATCTGTTGCAGGGTGTCCGCCTTGGTCAGCTTCTTGGTCTCGGCAGATGCGAAGTTGTCGATTCCGATTCCGAGAAGTTGCGTTGCAGGGAGGTGGCGACGCGATGTCAGTGCCACACCGCCATCCATAAAGACCTCTTTGTAGTAGCCCTTGCCTCGCGAGAGTACCTCGGCACGCGCCTTGGCGTAGCGTTTTGGTTCGGCTGTTGCCGATAGGAGTATAAGAAGCAGAATCGAAGCTAAAAGGGAGCGTTTCATAGTATATCTATTTTGTAATTTGTGGTATTCGGTAGTTTTCGCTGATTACTGGTTGCATCTCGCCATCGATGCGACGAAACGCCATACGCGATATGCACATAAATCGCGGATGCACACTCTCTGCCGAGTGGTGGGCGTGGAACACATAGTGCAAACGCCCTCTCTTGTCGTAGAAAGGTGCGCCGTGGCCTGTGCCAAAGAGCCCTTCGGGGCATTGGAGGATCGGGTTGTTTGCCAGCTTCTTCCAGGGGCCACGAATATTGTTGGCAACCGCTGCACCTACGCCATAGAGCTTGCTCTTGTAGCCATTGCCCGAGTAGAGCATATAGTACTTATTGTTGTGTTTGAGGATGCTCGGACCTTCGTTCACCTTGCCCTCTGCACGCTCCCACCTTTGGCGAGGCGTGATGCAGGTTTTTATCGTCTCCTGCTTGATGTTTGTGAGGTTGCGCTCGAGCTCGGCAACCTTGATGTGAAACCCCTTCTTGATGTGGACATAGAAGAGATATGGCGTGCCATCGTCGTCGACGAAAAGGGTGTTGTCGATGGCGTGCTGGTCGGGTAGCATAGCCACCTTGTCCGTCTGCTTGAAAGGTCCTTTGGGCGAGTCGGCTACCGCAACGCAGATACGCTCCTCGGCGGTGTAGTACATATAGAACTTGCCCTCTACATAGTAGACCTCGGGCGCCCAAAACCACCTCTCGCCATAGGAGTTGTTGCGGTGAAGTGCCACGCCTCCGTAGTGCCATTTTTTGAGATCGTTCGAGGTGTAGTATTCGATGCCTCGAGGGTGGTGTGTGCCGTAGGCGTAGTAGATGCCGTCGTGAAGCAGTATGAACGGATCGGCAAGTCGCACTCGCTGCTCGGGCGCAACCTTCTGTCCGTATGCCATCAGCGACATCATTGATGCCACTATTGCTACTGCAATATGTGAAAAAAGTCTCATACTCTGCTTCTATGGCGAATCAACTACAAATATACAAAAAAATAGCAATCACGCGACGCTTTTGCCCTATATTTCGCAAAAGAGAAAAAGATTTTGCGAAAGAGTTGTTTATTTTCTACGAAAATAGTATCTTTGCCAAGATTGTGGGGGTGTATTCCCCCGAATTGACAGACAAACAAACAATTTTTCTTTAACCAAATAAACAACAAAACTATGAAAGTATCTCACATTGAGCATCTCGGCATCGCAGTTAAGAGCCTTGATGAGGCGATTCCTTATTGGGAGGGCGCACTTGGATTGAAGTGTTACAAAATCGAGGAGGTTGCAGACCAGAAGGTACGCACCGCATTCTTTATGCTTGGTCAGACCAAGATCGAGCTTTTGGAGGCTACTTCGGAGGATTCGACTATCGCTAAGTTTATCGAGAACAAGGGCATCGGTATCCACCATATGGCACTCGCTGTTGAGGGTATCGAGGAGCAGTTGGCTGACGCTGAGGCCCAGGGCATCCGTCTTATCGACAAGACCCCACGCAAGGGTGCTGACGATATGACTATCGCTTTCCTTCACCCGAAGAGCACACAGGGAATCTTGACTGAGCTCTGTGAGAAGAAGTAAAAATCGTTCTGATTGGCTATTTTTGCACGAGTGTGTCGGACGCCAAAATGCTCACATAGCTCTACTATGCTGCGCTTTTGTCGCCTCACATCGCACAAAAATAGCTCAATCATTTACGATTTTTTTGGAAATTGAAAAATCTAATCTAAAAAAAATAGAAAAATAGCTATGAGCGAAATTCAAAACAAAATCAACAAACTCATCGAGAATCGTGAGACAGCTCGTATGGGTGGTGGCGAGAAGGCTATCGCAAAGCAGCACGAGAAGGGTAAGTTCACTGCTCGTGAGCGTATTCAGATGTTGCTCGACGAGGGTAGCTTCGAGGAGTTCGATATGTTCGTAACTCACCGTTGCTACGACTTCGGTATGGAGAAGAAGCACACCTTTGGTGATGGCGTGGTAACAGGTTATGGTACCATCGATGGTCGTCTTGTATATGTATTCGCACAGGACTTTACAGTAACCGCAGGTTCGTTGTCGTTGGCTTTGGCTGACAAGATTTGCAAGGTTATGGATATGGCAATGCGTAATGGTGCCCCTTGCATCGGTCTCAACGACTCGGGTGGTGCCCGTATCCAGGAGGGTGTAAACGCTTTGGCTGGTTACGCTAATATCTTCCAGCGCAATGTGATGTCGTCGGGTGTTATCCCGCAGATCTCGGCTATCTTCGGCCCTTGCGCAGGTGGTGCAGTTTACTCGCCTGCTTTGACCGACTTCATCATTATGAAGAAGAACACCTCGAATATGTTCTTGACCGGTCCGAAGGTTGTTAAGACAGTTACCGGTGAGGATGTAACACAGGAGCAGTTGGGTGGCGCAGTAGTTCACACCACAAAGTCGGGTGTTGCACAGTTTGCAGTTGACACCGAGGAGGAGGGTATCGCTTTGATCCGCAACCTCATCTCGTATATGCCACAGAACAATATGGAGGATGCTCCATTGGCTATGTGCACCGACAATATCGCTCGCTTGGAGGATTCGCTCAACGAGATTATCCCTGACAACCCTAACCAGGCTTACGATATGTACGATGTTATCAAGGCTATCGTTGACAATGGCGAGTACCTCGAGTCGGCTGCTTCGTACGCTAAGAACATCATCACTTGCTTCGCTCGTTTCAACGGCCAGTCGGTAGGTATCATTGCTAACCAGCCTAAGTTTATGGCAGGTGTGCTCGATATCAACGCTTCGCGTAAGGCTGCTCGTTTCGTTCGTTTCTGCGACGCATTCAACATTCCACTCGTTACCCTCGTGGATGTTCCTGGATTCTTGCCTGGTACAACTCAGGAGTACGGTGGCGTTATCTGCCACGGTGCAAAGTTGCTCTTCGCATACTGCGAGGCTACTGTACCAAAGGTAACCGTTACATTGCGTAAGGCTTACGGTGGTGCTTACATCGTGATGTCGTCGAAGCACATCCGTGGTGATATCAACTACGCTTGGCCATCGGCAGAGATCGCTGTTATGGGCGCATCGGGTGCTGTTGAGGTGTTGCACGCAAAGGCTTTGGCCGAGTTTACCGATCCTGCTGAGAAGGCTAAGTTTGTTGCCGAGAAGGAGCAGGAGTACAAGGATCTCTTCTCGAACCCTTACAACGCAGCTCGCTATGGCTACATCGACGATGTAATCGAGCCACGCAACACTCGTTTCCGTATCATCCGTGCTTTGCAGTCGTTGGCAACCAAGCGTTTGCAGAACCCTGCTCGTAAGCACTCGAACATTCCATTGTAGTCCAAACCACAAAACAAATTTGAACTATGGATAAATTTGCAAATGTAGGCTGGGGCGATATGGGCTTGATGACCCTTATTGGCTTTGGTGTAGTATTTTGTGTGCTTGTGCTCCTCATCTTCATTATGAAGGGTATGGGTACTGCATTTACTCGCCAGAAGAGGGCCGAGAAGGCTGCAAAGGCTGCTGCTGCAGGTATTGCAGTTGCTGACGATGATCATCACGAGGCTATCAGCGACCAGGAGATTGCAGCTGCAATCATCACTGCACTGAAACTCTACAAGAGCAACTTGCACGATCAGGAGTCGGAGATGTTGACCATCCACCGCATCACTCGTGCATACTCGCCTTGGAGCTCTAAAATTCACGGATTGACTCAGTTGCCTGAGCGTAAATAATTAAGACTTAAAGAAGGAAATGAAAAAGTATTCATTGAAGATCAATGGTAACCCATACGAGGTTAAGATTGAGGATATTAACGAGTCGTCGACAATGGCTCGCGTGACCGTCAACGGCACAAAATATGATGTTGAGATCGAGGGCGGTAAGACATCGGCTCCAAAGAAGCCACAGGTGGTAGCTGTGCCACAGGCCGCTACCAGCATCTCGGTAACTCCACAGACCCCTATCGCAACCAAGCCTGCCGCTGCAGCCCCTGCAGCCGGTGGCTCTAAGATCACTTGTCCGCTCCCAGGTACAGTTCTCTCTATCAACGTTAAGGAGGGTGATACCGTGGCAGCAGGTCAGACCGTAGTGGTATTGGAGGCTATGAAGATGGAGAACAATATCGACGCAGAGCGTGCAGGTGTTGTTAAGCAGGTGCTTGTTTCGGCAGGTGCTACTGTTATGGAGGGTGATGTTTTACTTGTTATTGAGTAACGATTATGATTACACTCTTGCAGTCTAACTTCATTCTCGAGTCGTTGACAGATTTTGTTCAGCAGTCGGGAATCGGACTCTTCTTTGCACCGGGTGGCTGGAAGATGGCGGTGATGATTGGTCTCGCTTGCTTCCTCCTCTGGCTCGCTATCAAGAAGCAGTTCGAGCCGCTTTTGTTGCTCCCTATCGCATTCGGTATGTTGCTCACCAACCTTCCGGGTGCCGAGATGTTCCACTCGGAGTTCTTCGCAGGTGGTCACGTTCATTGGGAGCATTTTGCTCACGGTGAGGCTGGTCTCTTGGACATCCTCTACCTTGGTGTCAAGCTCGGTATCTACCCTTGCTTGATCTTCATCGGTGTGGGTGCAATGACCGACTTTGGTCCACTTATCGCTAACCCTAAGAGCTTCTTGCTCGGTGCTGCAGCGCAGTTGGGTATCTTCGCAACATTTATCGGTGCGTATGCTTTGGGCTTTACTCCAAACGAGTGTGGTTCGATTGGTATTATCGGTGGTGCCGATGGCCCTACCTCAATCTTCCTCACCGCTCGTCTTGCACCTGAGTTGCTCGGCCCTATCGCTATCGCAGCCTACTCGTATATGGCTCTCGTGCCTGTGATTCAGCCGCCAATTATGCGTGCGTTGACCACCCAGAACGAGCGCCTTATCAAGATGAAGCAGTTGCGTCAGGTGTCGAAGACCGAGAAGATTCTCTTCCCTGTCATCATCACCATCGTCATTGCGTTGCTTCTCCCATCGGCTGCTCCACTTGTGGGCTGCTTGATGCTCGGTAACTTGATGAAGGAGTGCGGTGTCGTAGATCGTCTTGCAAAGACCGTTCAGAACGAGTTGATGAATATCGTGGTTATCTTCCTCGGTATCTCGGTTGGTGCTACCGCTACCGGCGATTCGTTCCTCAACATCAAGACTATCTTCATCCTCTGCCTCGGTATCCTCGCATTCAGCTGTGGATCGGCAGGTGGTGTGCTCCTTGCAAAGTTGATGAACCTCTTCTCTAAGGAGGGTAACAAGATTAACCCACTCATCGGTTCGGCAGGTGTATCGGCAGTGCCTATGGCGGCCCGTGTATCGCAGACCGTGGGTCAGGAGTACGACAAGTCGAACTTCCTCCTTATGCACGCTATGGGTCCTAATGTAGCGGGTGTGGTAGGATCGGCAGTGGCGGCAGGTATTCTTCTTGCCTTCCTCGGCTAAAAAATCGTTCTGATTGGCTCTTTTTGAGTCGCTCTTCAATAGCCCGATTGCTCACATAGGTCTACTATGCTGCGCATCGGGCTTCTTGTTTGCCTCAAAAATAGCCTAATCATTTACGATTTTTGGGTGGGTGTATTGCGGGCTTGCTTCCCCGTTTAGCACAAAATTCCCTCGCACACCTCTGTTTTTTAGGTTGAGATTGCTGCGCAAGCGGGCTTTTTGTTTGCCTCAAAAATAGCCTAATCATTTACGATTTTTGGGTGGGTGTATTGCGGGCTCGCTTCCCCGTTTAGCACAAAATCCCCTTGTTCACCTCTTTCTCATTTTCTGCAAAAGACAGTTTGAATTTGTAGGTAATTAAAAGTTATAATCCCACAAAAACGCTTCATTTTTTAATTTTTAATTGTTAAATTTGTAAGCAGAACGAACTTAAAACTACATAACACTATGAAAACAACCGTATTCACAAAGTATCACATTGCAAATGGTGCCAAGATGGCGGAGTTTGCGGGCTACAATATGCCTATTGAGTTCTCGGGCATCAACGACGAGCATATGACCGTGCGTAATGGCGCGGGCGTATTCGATGTGAGCCATATGGGCGAGATTTGGGTGAAGGGCGAGCACGCCACAGCACTCTTGCAACACATTGCTACAAACGATGTCTCGAAGCTCTACGATGGCAAGGCGCAATATTCGTGTATGCCAAACGGCAAGGGCGGTATCGTCGACGATATTATCATCTACCGCTACTCGGAGCAGAAGTACCTCATCTGCGTAAATGCTGCCAACATCGACAAGGATTGGGCACATATCCTCGAGCAGGGCAAGGCCTTCGGTATGCGTGAGGGTGTCGAGCTTGAGAACGCCTCGGATCGCATCTCGCAGTTGGCGGTGCAGGGCCCTCTTGCAATGAAGATTGTGCAGAAGATGTGCGAGGAGCAGGTCGAGGATATGCCATACTACACCTTCAAGCAGTTGCAGCTGGTGGGTTGCGAGGTTATCCTCTCCATTACGGGCTACACGGGCTCGGGTGGCTGCGAGATCTATATGCACAACGAGGATGCCGACCACATCTGGGAGGAGCTTTGGAAGGCTGGCGAGGAGTATGGCCTCAAAAATATCGGACTTGGCGCACGCGACACTCTCCGCTTGGAGAAGGGCTTCTGCCTCTATGGCGACGAGATTGATGACACCACTTCGCCTATCGAGGCGGGCTTGGGCTGGATCACCAAGTTTGTCGAGGGCAAGGAGTTTATCGACAAGGCGTTGCTTGCCGAGCAGAAGGCCAATGGCGTTGAGCGCAAGTTGGTGGGCCTGAAGATGATAGACCGAGGCATTCCACGCCACGAATATAAGGTTGCCGATACGGAGGGTAACGAGATTGGTCACGTCACCTCGGGCACTATGTCGCCTTGCCTCAAGGTGGGCATCGGTATGGCCTATGTCAAGAGTGAGTTTGCCGAGGTTGGCACCGTGGTATGCGTCATCATCCGCGACCGCCTCTTGAAGGCGGAGGTTGTTAAGCTCCCATTCGTATAGAGTCTTTGCAGAGTAAGAGTACCCCCATCGGCAATGCTGACGGGGGTACTCTCTTTTTAGATATTTTCGCGGGTGTCGTGTGGATCGATATACTCCTCGACGCTCGCTATGATGTCGTCGCGCTCCTCGCACGAGATGTAGTACTTACCGCCATCGATGTCGGTAATCTCGACGAACTTGCCCCATCGAGAGGCGTAGATGTGGATGACCTCCATAGTGCGGAGGTTGAGAAAGAGCCCGTAGTGACCAAAGAATCCCACCGCACCAAATAGTGGCAGACAGGCGTTCATCTCGCGCTCCTCGACAGCACGAATGCCGGCGATATCCTCATATGCGAGTATTGTATCCTCGGCTATGCACTGAATCTCGATATCCTCCCCGTCAATCACAACACGACGAGGTATGGAGAGCACCATCAGTGCAAAGACTGCTGCTATAAGCATAATAAACCACGCCGAGATGTAGCCTCCCTCGTAGATAAAGGCGAGCAGCACCCCCAATGCCACAAAGAGCAGGATGTAGAGTACGGAGGTGTAGGGTACTCGTCTGCCAAGTTTGTATTTGTAAACCTTTTCCACGACTCTTTTGTTTTAGATTAGATATCTGTTTTCGCTATCGCCTCGGCAATTACCAAGTCCGATGGGGTAGTGATCTTGATGTTGGTATACTCGCCCTCGCAGAGTGTCACCTTCTCGCCCGAGTACTCCACCACCGAGGCATCGTCAGTAAAGTCGGCCCTGAATGGGGTGTCATAGGCGACACGAAGTATAGGGGCTGCGAATATCTGGGGAGTCTGCACAATGCGCAGCGGAGTGCGGTCGACAATCTTCGACTCCTCGCCTTCGATGGCACGGTAGGAGTCCACCGCCTTCACAACAGGTATGGCACTGCCATTCTTGGAGGCGCACTCCACAGCACGGAGAATCATATCCTTCGATGCGAAAGGTCGCACGCCATCCTGCACCGCTATCAGGTCGAGCTCGCAACTGAGCGACTCGATGCCACTCTTCACCGAGTGGAAACGCTCCTTGCCACCCTCTATGACCGAGTGCTTCGCCACATTGAAACGAGCCGAGAAGTTCTTCCAGAACTCGATATACTCGGCAGGCAATACCACCACAATGCGTGATGCGGGGAGAGCCTTGCGGAAGTTGTTGATGGTGCGTGCGAGGATTGGTTCGCCACCCACAAGCGAGAACTGCTTGGGGAGTGTGCCGCCCATACGACTGCCACTGCCACCTGCCACGATGATGATGCCTACTCTTGGTTGTTCCATATCAGTTTCTTGCCAAAGCCGAGCGTATTGTCGGTGAGTTTTATGAATGTGGGCACTACAGCCCAGATGTTCAATGGTGCCACTGCGGCATAAGGAAATCGCTTGATGTAGCGAGTTCGATCCTTGTCGTCGCCTCGCTCGGCAACACCGCAAATCTGCACCCCCTGCACCTTGCTTACCACTCTTGTCTCGAGTGTGATACCCACGGCAACCTTTGCATTTTCGAGCATCTGCTGTGCGTGACGGGTCGAGTCGTCGGAGGTGAATATCAGGCGGTTGCGCTCCTTGTCGTAGGCGTAGAAACACGCCGCGCAGTAGGGCTCGCCCTCCACCGAGGTGGCGAGGGTGAGTACGTGGTGACGACCAATGAAATCTGCGATGCGCTTGTCGACCATAGGCTAACGAATATCCTCTTCCGATTTAACTTTCAACGAGTCGGCAACTTCTCCATTGAGCTCCATAACCACTCGTGAGCGAACCTGCTCGAAGCGTTCACGATTGGCTGCCGAGATTGGCTCGGATGGCTTCTGCGGTACTTTCAGAGGGTTGATGGCTGTACCTCCCTTCCATAGACGGAAGTCGAGGTGCGGACCTGTCGAGCGACCTGTGCTACCCACATAACCGATGACCTGTCCCTGTGATACACGACTGCCCTTGGCGATACCCTTGGCAAAGCCACGAAGGTGGAGATAGCCCGAGGTGAGGTTGCCCGGGTGCTTGATCTTGAGCATATAACCGGCAGCCTTGTCGTATGACTTCTGCACAACCACGCCATCGGCCACCGAGCGCACCGGAGTGCCCGATGGTGCTGCGTAGTCTACACCGTGGTGAGGTCGATATTTCTTGAGTACGGGGTGGAATCGAGCGTGCGAGTAGCCCGACGAGATGCGGGTGAACTTGAGCGGAGCCTTGAGCAACTGCTTGCGGAGCGAGCCGCCATCGTTCTCCCAATATTGAATCTTGCCTTTCTGCTCGAATGGAATAGCGTATATCTCCTTGCCGCGATGGGTAAACTTTGCGCCCCACACACGACCAATGCCCACCGAGAGGGTGTCTATAAACTTCTCGTCGTAGATGACTGTGAAGCTATCACCCTCCTGAATGCCGAAGAAGTCGACGGTCCATTGGTATATATCCTCCAGCTCCGATGCGAGAGCGTAGGGTAGCTTCTCATCCATTATAGCCCCCCAGAGCGAGGTGTTGATGATGGCCGAACGCTTCTGACGACGAATATCGACCTCGCGTTGCCCCTCGCGAACTGCCACCGAGTCGCCCGCAAACGAGAATACGACATAGTCGATGATATTCTTCTCGTAGACCAGGTGGTCGAGGTAGGCAGTGGAGTCCTTGCGTGTGAATGTTGTATAGTGGTTGCCGGCGCGGATGTTGCGCAGAGGGCATATCTCCTTGGTGAGTTGGTCCAGGCGCATAATCTTCTGCGAGCCTATTCCGTGGCTATTGAGAATCTTGCTCCACGACTCGCCCGACTCGACAGTTTTGCGCTCGACATTGTAGTTGTCGGCATCGATGCCGAATATGATATTCTTCTCTTTTTCAACAACTTTGCTCTCCTTCGACGAGCAGTTGGTCATCGCTGCGGCGATGAATAGTATTCCGAGTATGTAAGTGATTCGTTTCATAGTGACAAAAGTAGGAAAAAAGCAGAATATTTCCAATTTTTAAGAAAATATAGTGCTAAATTTGGCGGAATTAAAGAAAATCACTATCTTTGGTTGAATTATTATATAATGAGGAAAAAAGATTTCAAATGAAAGAGTTGAGTGCCAAAATAGCAGCCTGGTTGTACGGAGTCGCTTTGCGGATTCGTCATATGCTCTTTGACTTCAATATCCTCAAGAGTGTAGAGTTCGAGATTCCGATTATTTGTGTAGGAAATATCAATATTGGCGGTACGGGTAAGACACCTACAGTCGAGATGTTGGTTGAGCACTATTCGCAGAGCTACAATGTGGCGGTGCTCTCGCGAGGATATGGTCGAGTGACCAAGGGTTACCGAGTGGTAGAGACCACCGACTACTATCGCAATGTGGGCGACGAGCCTCTGCAGATCAAGCGCAAGTTCCCGAATGTGAAGGTGATTGTCTGCGAGAGGCGTGTAGAGGGTGTGCGTCGCATACTTGAGGAGTTCCCCGATGTGAATATGGTGATTATGGACGATGGATTCCAGCATCGCTACATCAAGCCTTTAGTCAACATTGTCATTGCCGATGCCAATCGTCCCGTCTATCGCGACCATCTCTATCCGCAGGGTAATCTGCGCGACACACTCAGCTCGTTGCATCGTGCCCACCTCTTTGTTGTCACCAAGTGCCCCGACGATATCAAGCCGATCTATATGCGTGAGTATCGTATGTATCTGATCGAGAAACCGTCGCAGGAGCTATTTTTCACCCGTATGCAGGTGTCGCAACCTTGCCCGATTTTTGCAGGTGTCGAGAATACGGTCGAGGCGGGAGCCAAGGTTATCGCTATGTCGGGCATAGGCAACAATTTGGCCTTCCAGCAGGGCTTGGCGAGTCGCTATGAAGTTGTCGAGACGCTCGCCTTCGATGACCACCACGCCTATCGCAAGAGCGATCTTGTCGAGATGGAACGACTCCTGGCTAAATATCCCGATGCGGTGATAATGACCACCGAGAAGGATGCCGTAAAACTTGTCAATAGCAACGCAATCCCTGATGAGGTGCGCAGCAAGCTCTTCTACGAGTGTATAACTTTGCGCTTCTTGGCCGAGGGCCGAGATGAGCTCTTTGCCCGCATCGACAAGGAGATTAAAAATATGAACAATGAAAAGCATATTAAAGGCTTGTAGCGCAATCAAGGAGGCTACAAATAACTTCGAGCCCGAGGTAGGTATCATCCTCGGCACTGGTTTGGGCGGTTTTGTCGATAGTATCGATGTAGAGTATCGTCTCGACTACAAAGATATCCCCGAGATGCCCGTATCAACCGTAGAGGGACACAAGGGTTGCCTCATATTCGGTAAGGTGGCTGGTCGCAAGGTTGTGGCTATGCAGGGACGCTTCCACTACTATGAGGGCTACGCTATGAAGCAGGTCACCTTCCCCGTGCGTGTGATGGCTCTGCTCGGCATCAAGTACCTCTTTGTGTCGAATGCTGCGGGCGGTATCAACACCTCGTTCTGCGTGGGTGACTTGATGATTATCACCGACCACATCAACCTCCTGCCAAATCCGCTTATCGGTCCTAATATGGCCGAGTTTGGCCCTCGATTCCCTGATATGCACGACTGCTATGCTCACGCCATCCGCAGCAAGGCTACAGCTATTGCCGAGCGCGAGGCCATCAAGTTGCAGTATGGCGTATATGTCGGCACCACAGGCCCTACATTCGAGACACAGGCCGAGTACCGCTATTTCAAGGCTATTGGTGGCGATGCTGTGGGTATGTCCACCGTTCCCGAGGTTATTGTGGCACGCCATATGGGTGTTCCGTGCTTCGGTGTATCGGTCATCACAAACTGCGGTTTGAGCGACGAGAAGGGCGACCACGAGGATGTTCAGAAGCAGGGTAAGAAGGCGGGTGAGCGTATGGCACGATTGTTCACCGAGTTGATTCGCGAATTATAAAAAAGTAGATAAGATATGATTAATAAGGTAATTTTGGTCGGCAATGTAGGCCTCGATCCCGAGGTGCGTGCTCTCGAGTCGGGAGCGAAGGTTGCACGCTTGCGTTTGGCAACCACCGAGCGTTACACCGACCGTCAGACAAACGAGACAAAAGAGTTGACCGAGTGGCACACCGTCACATTGTGGCGTGGTTTGGCCGATGTGGTCGACAAGTATGTTCACAAGGGCAGTCAGCTCTATATCGAGGGTTCGCTCCGCACACGCGAGTGGACCGACAAGGATAATCAGAAGCGTTACACCACCGAGATTGTGGCTACCGAGATGAAGCTTCTTGGTCGTCGTATGGATGCTCCATCGTCGCAGGTGGCTAACGACTATGCTCAGCCTATGCAGCAGCCACAGCAGAGCTATCAGACACCTCAGCAGCCGGTCTATCAGCAGCCAACTTATCAGCAGCCGGTACAGACTCCTGTGCAGCAGACGGCAGCACCCGAGATTCCTGCCGAGAGTGGTGACGATCTGCCATTCTAAGGTGGTATATACAACAATAAATCGGCTAACTCCATATTGGGTTAGCCGATTTTGTTTTGTGTCATCTCCGACCTTACAAGAATCTCTTGATTGCCACCGAGCGAACAGCCTCGGGATCGCGCGACTCATCGAGAATCTCTGCAGGGATCTCTGTTGCGCCATAGATCGATACATCTGCCGAGTCGGTTGCCGAGGTGAGCTTGAGGAACTTCTCCTCCTTATTCTCCTCACCATTCACAACACCATTCTTCATACCATAGTCTACCTTGTAGTCGCAAGCGAGCGGAGTACCATCGGTGTAAGCACCCTTGAGAGTCTTGCCCTCGAGTGTGTAGGTGCCTGTGTAGCGAAGCCATACCACCGAGTACTGCTGCTGGAAGAGTGCGAATGTTCCATCCTCGTTGAAGGCGATGTATACCTCGGGATGAGCCTCATCGTGGCCTGCCCACGAAGTGAGTGCCCACTCGCCTACGATAGTGCCCTCTGCGCCCCACTCTATTGGTGGGGTGTTGCCACCATTGCCACCCTGCGGATGAGGCTTACACGAAACGATGGCGAGAGCCAAAATTGCGAAAAATATCTTTGCTATATTCATATCTCTTTCTCCTTTCTTTACAACCAACCTCCGTTATCAGTGAATTTATCGCGTACGACAAGAGCAAACTCCTTGGTGATGGTGATACCGCCAACGTTGTTGGTCGAGCCGGCTGTGTCGCCGCCTCCCACCATCTTCACCTTTACGATTGCCGAGCCTGTATTCTCGCAGGTTACAGCAATTACATTTTTTATCGACATTAGTCTTGGCTTGCTATTCATTCCGAGTCGCTTCATATCAGCCTCGCTGATCTCCATATCAATCAATGTGAGGTTTGTCTCTCCATCGGCCATATATGGAGTCATATCGATTTGATAATTCTTTACGCCACGCTGAACAGGTATGCAGGTTGTGCCCGCAATGTTCATCAGCATCAGGAATGCGTCGATACGACCTGTACCCATCTTGCCGAAGTATTTACCACTTGCATAGTTGGCCAAATCGCTGTTGATGTCGGTTACCGAGAGCAGAATCTCTGCCATAAACTCATCCGAAGTCATCACACGACCAATCTTCTTGGCGTAGGATAGTCCGAGAGCCGCCACACCCACAACGTGAGGGCACGCCATCGATGTACCCTGGTTCCAGACATAACCACTGCTGTTGCCATACATTCCAGGTGTTACGGTCGAGTAGATACCTGCGCTGTAGCCATAAGATTGGTCACCACCCGGAGCGGCAATGTTGCAACCCTTGCCGTAGTTGGTGTAGTAGGCAGGCAAACCATCAGGGCCGGTCGATGTCACAGCGATGTTGAAGCGGTATGCTGCCGGATAGCCCGCTTGTTCAAAGCTCTCGTTACCCGCTGCGCAGATAATGATGTTGTTTTTGAGGTTAGGGTGGCCCGACTTCTTGCGATAGTACTCCATAGATTCGTACTGCAAGCCAATATTTCCTGCGTACCAGCTATCGTTATGACTGCTACTCGGATTTATACCCCACGAGCAGTTCGCAATGGCTGCACCATTGTCGGCAGCGTAGCGGAAGGCGTTTGCGATACCCTGAGTATTGGTGTTTGTATTTACGCCCGAGAATATCTGTGCCGACATAATTCTCACACCGCTATTCTTTGTTCCGTCGCCACCAGCGATACCGTTGATGCCGATACCATTGTTGTTCACTGCTGCAATAGTTCCTGCAACGTGTGTTCCGTGGCCTGAGTCGCCATACTTGTGGTTTCTGTCGCCAGTAGTGTTAGGGTAGTACTTGTGCCAAGTGATAGGGCCATCGTCCACGAAGTTGTAGCCGTGAACATCGTCGACATAGCCATTCTGGTCATCGTCGATGCCGTTGTTCGGAATCTCATCCTCGTTTACCCACATATTTGCTGCGAGGTCCTCGTGGGTGTAGTCCACACCCTGGTCGATAACAGCCACGACAACCGAAGGGTCACCAGTGGTGTACTTCCAAGCCTCGTGAACATTGATGTCCATTCCTGCAACGAAGTGATTCTGGCCACCTACGTTGTGCAAATCCCACTGTTTGCTTGCCCAAGGATCGTTGAAGGTAGGTGCTACAAGACGCGTTGTAGGCAACGACTCAGAATCGACATTCAGGGCTTTTGGAGCCTCAAAATCAACGCGCGAGTTGAACTCCACCATCTCGATCTCCTTCACCTCGGCAAGACGCTTTGCAGCCTCGTCGAGTGACTGCGACTTGTCGAAATAGACAACATACCAACGATTCAGGCCTGCCTTGCGAGCCTCATCCTCGGTCTTGACATTGATCGGGAATACACGCTCGATGGCGGTAGCGTTGATGCCGAGCAGAATCTCGTTCAACTCCTCGATATTGCTTCGGGTGACCTCGCTACTGCGTGACACAGCCTCGAATGCGGCAGTGCCCTCCTCGCTCAACTTTATGAGCAGGGAGCCATCGGTCGCATTGTGCGATGTGTTGATAATCTTTGTTGCAGAGGCGTTGTTTGCCGACTCTCCAACAGAGATTTCGTTTGTAAGGTCTTGTGTACACTGCGTGAGCGTTAACGCCACAGCTGCCAATGTGCAAGAAAGTCTAAAAAATCGGTACATCGTATACTTATTTTTAATTTAATGTTTTAGACACCACAAACCTACCACGCTTGAACGTGGTAGGTTTGACAGTGTTTATGTGGTTGAACTAACGAATGTTAGCCTTTGCGCGCTGGAAACCAACAGCCTCGCGAGTGTACGACTCAACAACAGTAGGCTTAACCGAGCTTACGCTCTGAACTGCTGCGCTGTTCAAGCTTGCAGTCGAAGCCTTGATGCTGCGGAACTTGTTCACAGGAACAACTACGCTGCTGAATGGAAGCTTCGCGTAAGAAGCGCTCTTAACCGATGCAGTTGTGCCCTCGGTGTAAGGTACGATAGTGGTCAACTCGTTGGTGTAGTAACCCCAAGTCGCCAAAACAGCTTTAGATGACAAGTCTAAAACCTGTGCTGCGAACAATGCGTTCTGCAAACCATTCACCTGCTTCGAGGTTGCATCAACGGTGAGTACGCAAGGGTCGGTACCACTTGTTGACTCCTTAGTTGCTAACGAGAAGAATGCCAATGCTTGTGTTTGTGCTTGGTCTACATAAGCATAAGGTACGCCAAACTGGCAACCATAATCCTCATAGCCCTGCTCTGTACCGTCCAAAGTGAGTGTACCAGCTGCAGAGTCGTATTTTGCAAGCCACATTATATCCATACCATTGAGGTTTACACCGAAGTTCTTAACTACGAAGTCGGTTGTAGAGTCACCGTTAGGAATCACCTCAAAGAGGTTCTCGAACTTAGCCTCCTGCTCGGTACCTGCGTTAAGTACGCAGCTCATATAGTAAGGGCCGATAGCCAACTCACCATCGTAGTTGATCTCAACAGCCTTGGTCGAGCAAGATACAACCTTGGTCATACTCTCACCGTAGTCATTAGTAGCAACGAAAATCATTGTGTACTCGGTACCCGAAGCGAGCTTAGTGAATGCGCTTGCCAAACCTTTCTCGCTGTTGACCATTGCAACAGCATCAGCTGGCAAATCATTTCCGTATGCTGCAACGAGCTCCTCTGCTGTACCCTCCCAGGTTGCAATTACAGAAGTCTTGTTAAGGTAGTACTTAACACTTGCAATCTCCTCTCCGAGAGCCATATAGATAAGCGATGTCTCATCCGGATAGCTTGCTACGAGTGCAGGGTTGTATGCGCTTGGCAATACGAGTGCTGCGTTGAATACGCAAGGGTGCTCCTCTGGTGCGCCAAGACCTGGGAAGTAGAACGACTCAGCAGTAGCCTCCTTAATTCGCAATGCGCCAGCCTTGTCTGCTGGTGCAGCAACTACTGTGTAGAGACCGCCCTCCAAGCCAGCCTTGATGTTAGCCTCTTTGCCGCCCTGCTCGAAATCCTCAACCGAGAGGATGTTCTCGTCAGTGCCTGCCTCGAGAATAGCCAAAGCCTCTGCAGGATTATTCTCAACATTGCCATTAACAATCAAATACTTGATGCCTGTTACATCGTCACCATAGGTGAACTTCAACTTAGCAGTTACAGTTGTGTTGTCAGCAGCAACATCCATACCCTCGTATGCTATAGCCAACGAGTAGTCTGCAATCTCAACACCAGGCAATACAACACGGAACATACCCGAAGTGTTGCAAGGGATGAGCTGACCACCTGTTGCGTTGAGGTGAGCAAAGCCGATACCCTCAACAGGGAAGGTGATAATGCCATCTACAAGAGTACCGCCCTCTGCCTGGATATAACCCTCGCCATAACCATAGTAGTCCTCTGAAATACCGATAGACTGTGCAGGGATCTTAACATTGTTAGGATCGGTATAGTCGATGATGAGGTCGGCATTTGTCCAGCTGAACTGACTCTTAAGATCCTCTGGCTTCTCTGCACCCAAACCGAGTACGTAAGCCAATACCCACGGATCCTCAACCTTGTACTGCTTGTGCTGCTTGTGCTGATAGATGTTTACATCGATATCAACGCCAAGATTCTCAACGCCGCTCCAGAAACCGTCGAATGCAGCAGCACCACGGAACTTGCCCTTTGCGGCGTTACCCTTGCTATCCTTCATCAACTCCCAAGGGTTCAATGCGTAAGATACGGTCCACTCTGCATAGCCATAAGGAGTTGTTACAGTCTCTTCGAGATAGAACTTAACGGTATAGCTCTTATCGTTCTCGAGCTTCGACTGGTCTACGGTATAAGCCAACTCTGCAGTAGCCTCGCCAGCAGCGAAGGTAACACTCTCAGGGATAGTGAATATCGCCTCTGCGCCATTCTCAACCTCGGCAAGTACATATACAGTCAACTCATTCTTGCTATCTACTCGGCTCAAAGTGAGCTTCTGACTATTCTCCGATTCATTACCGGTGAAATCGACCGATACAGGGTTCTCTGGCACAAACGATACCTGTGCTCCCGGAACCTGCGGTCCCGCCTCGAACTCGCCGTTGGTACAAGCACCAAAGGTGCCTGCAACCAACGCGATGAGTGCGATATATAACATTTTCAAATTTTTCATAACTCTAATTTTGTCTGTTTAACACTCTTGATGAGCCATTAATTAAGCAGCCTCGCTCTTTGGCTTCAATGTTCTCGATGGGTCAGGATTGTTCTTGCCCTCCAAAGCGTTGTTCTGCTGAGTCTCCACCTGTGGAATACAGATGTTCCAAGCTGGGCAACGACCTGTAGTCGAGAAGTCGGTTCCACCTGGAGCGTTAGAGCCCTCGTATGCGTTGTCGATACCCATATCCAAACGCTTGAAGTCGTAGAACAATACGCCCTCGCCCCAGAACTCGCAACGCTTCTGGAAGATAATCTCGTCGATGAGGTCGGTACCTACAGCTACTGTGTACTGTGGGTCGCGGTGTGCTGTCATAAACGAGGTGATAAGAGCCTTACCTGTTGCTGCATCGTAGTGTGCAGTAGCCTCAGCCTCGATGAAGTACATCTCCTCAACACGCATAATTGGAATATCAACCACATTACCGGTAGTCGACGATACCTTCTCACCGCGGGTACGGAACTTGAGGTGGCAGTAGGTACGGATACCCTTACCCTCGAGACCACTAGTTGCCCACTCCTCCTCTGTGAGGTCGGTTACATTCTTGTAGTCAGCGTAAGTAGTGTTAGGACCAACGATCAACTTCTTACGGAAGTCGGTGTTAGACATACGCTCGTAAGATGCCTTGCGTACACCTGGCTGTGCACCCGAGCCATAACCCCAACCTGCAGTAGGGCACATATGTGCAGCCCACGAGTGGAGGTTCGAGATTACAGTCTCAGCCGACTGAATCATACCCAACATCCAAGAGTTGTTAACTGTGCAGAATCCGTTGATAGGGTCGCAGTACTCAGCCTCAGTGAGTGGCTGGCTGCCCGAAGCTGTGATAGCCAAACGGGCATACTCTGCAGCCTTCTTGTAGGCAGCGTTACCTGTAACTACATCAGGATACTGTGCAGTGTCGTACAAGCCCTCGGCGAAACCGCCCAACCAGAGATAAGCACGAGCCTTCAAACCGTAAACAACGGCCAACGAAGGGATGTTCTTTGCATCTGGTGTGAAGTCTGCCAAGCAAGTCTCGGCATCGTTCAAATCGTTGAAGATGAACTGGAACATCTGCTCGCGTGGAAGGCGTGGGTTGTTCTTAGAATCCGCCTCAGTGGTGTTCTCATCAACGACAGGCACTGTCAAACCCTCGATAGCTGCCAAAGCTGCCTGATACTCAGGACGCTCGGTCGATACAGCGTAGAGTGGGTCGTACAAACGAGCCAAGTCGAGGTAGTAGAGTGCACGATAAGCCTTTGCAATACCGCGCTGCTCTGCCAATCCCGGGTTGTCACCGCAAACCGAGATAAGGTCGTTGGCACACTTGATGAACTGGTAGTAGTTGTACCAGAAGAGCGAGCAATAGCCAGTTGGGCCGATACTCATCTGGTAGTGATAGAACTGGAATCGGTCGTAGTACTGGTTACCGCCCGAGTACCAGTTCGATGGGAATACCTCACCAATAGCGTGGTCGAGCTGGATCATCAACGATGGATAACCGAAGTCGTCGTGATAGTCACCACCATAGATATTATTGGTGATAAGAATTGCAGGAATCGAAGCGATCATACCATCCGCAGCGAATGGCGAATCGCTTACCTGATCGGAAGTAGCGCTACTTCCGAGCTGATATGTCTCCTGAATACAGCCTGTTGCCAATACCGAAGCACCGAGAACTACAGCTGCAAACTTAAATATATTGTTCATTTTCATATACTAAATCTCCTTTCTCGTTTAAATTAGAATGTAATAGTTACACCGCCCGAGAATGTACGGATTGGAGCATACATATATGGGTTAGTCGAACCCGAGATGCTCTGACGTGGGTCAAGACCCTTGCGCTGCGACCAGTAGAATACGTTGTCGCAGGCTACATATACGCGCAACTTCTCAACCAAGAACTTACGGGTGATGTTAGCAGGAAGGGTGTAACCCAAAGTGATGTTCTGAATGTTCAAGTACGAAGCGTCAACCAAGAAGCGGCTCGACGTAGATGTGAAGTACTGGTCGTTGTAACGGAAACGAGGAATATCGCTTGTCTTGTTCTCTGGAGTCCAAGCATTCCACAAATCGCGGTGGTATGCGAAACCTACCGAGGTCTGCTGTGGCGAATCCATCAACGAAGCGTAACCAGAGTCGTAAGCCAAACCACCAATCTGGTAGGTGAAGTTAGCCGAGAGGTCTACACCGTAGAATGTCAACGAGGTGTTGAAACCACCATAGAAGTCTGGTGTAGCGTCACCCTGCAACTCGCGACCGTACTGGTTTGCTACATTGTAGTCGTTGGTTACATAGCGCTTCTTCGTGCCATCATCGAGAGTCTCGTAAGCGTACCAAGTAGCCTCACCACTCTCATTTACACCCGCATAGGTTGGAATGTACCACTGCATCATAGACTCACCCTCTGCGAGGAACGAGCTGCCCGAGTGATAACCCTTAAGCTTGCCATCGTGTGTGGTCTTCTCCTTGTACTGATCTGGCAAACGAGTAATCTTGTTGCGGTAGTATGTACCGTTCAAGCCGAAGTTCCATACGAAGTTCTTGCGACGGATGAGGTCTGCGCCCAACTCGATCTCGACACCCTGGTTAACCATATCACCGATGTTGGTGTAGTAAGTCGAGTAACCATTCGATGGAGCAACCTGAAGGTTGAACAACATATCCGAAGTCTTGCGGTAGAAGTAGTCAACATTACCGTAGAGGCGGTTCTGCCACAAGCCGAACTCAACACCTACGTTGAGGTTACCGTTGGTCTCCCAAGTGATATCCTTGTTACCCTTACGAGCGAAGATAGTAGCGATACCGCCCTGACCGTCGTTCGAGATAGAGTACATATCTGCATAGTAAGTAGAGATGGTGTAACCACCGAGCTTATCGTTACCCTGCGAACCGTAAGAAGCCTTAACCTTGAGGAGGTCTACAACCTTGTTCTGTGGGAACCACGACTCACGGTTGATGATCCAAGCTGCCGAAGCCGACCAGAAGTTACCCCAACGGTTATCTGGGTGGAAGTTCGACGATGCATCACGACGGTACGAAGCCGATACGAAGATACGCTGGTCGAAGTCATACTGAGCACGAGCAAAGAAACCCTCGTTGTTGTAGTGCGAAACGCTCGAGCGTGCGTCCTGCTTGTCAACTACCAAACCATTCAACTCGTCGTTGTCGTAAGCAAACATCATAGCCTTCGATGCGCTGAGTCTATAGAGCTTGAGGTCGTAGGTCTCGTGACCAACGAGTACATCGAGGTTGTGCTTTGTGCCGAATGTGTGGGTGTAGTTGAGCAACTGCTGCAAGTTGTACGAAATCTCGCGATCGTGACCCTTTCCTACAATACCACCCTCCGATGCAAACTGACCGTAGTATGGGTTGAGGAGTTCGGTTGTACGCATCTCATCGAGGTTCATACCTGCGTTGAAGATGAACTTCAAGTCGCGGTAGAAGCGTACCTCAGCGAAACCGCTTGCCGAGAATGCGTTGTCGTTCGAAGTGTACTTGTTGAGCTGGATATCCTGCAACTCGTTCGAAGTACCACCGGTTGTACGCATCATACCTGCGTTGGCACCGTTACCGATATCGTAGATAGGGAAGCCCCACTTGTCGTAGATGTGACCGCCCTGTCCGTTACGGATGAAGATAGGGTAGATAGGAGCAGTCTGCAAAGCAGTAGCAAATACGTTACCACCGTCGCTTGCACCCTCACCTCTATCGCCCTGGTAAGTGGTCATATTGGTGTAAGAGAAGTTACCACCAACCTTGAACCACTTCTTAGCCTGGTAGTCGGCACGCAAACGAGTGGTGTAACGCTGCTGGCGCGAACCCTCGATGATACCGTTGTTGTCCAAGTAACCGAACGAAGCAAAGAAGTTTGTCTTCTCACCTGCTGCCGATACGTTTACGTTGTACTCCTGACGGAACGAAGGCTTGTAGAGTGCGTTCAACCAGTCGTCTGGCTGCAACCAATAGTCCTGACCCTCGTAGTTCACCTTGCGACCAACTGTTGCGTTAGGGTTCAACTTGCCGTTCGAGCCGATAAGAGTCTGGCCTGCAGGAACAGTCATAACGTTGTAACCCAAACCACCAGGGTTGTTCGAAGTGAGGAGGTTGTTAGCCAAGAGGTGAGCCTCAGATGCGCTCTTACCACCAAGGAGGTAGTTGTTGTAGAGTGCCTGATAGTGCAAAGCGTAGTACTCACCTGCGTTGTCTACATAGTCGTAGGTCTGCAAAGCGCGGGTGTTAAGACCCCACTTGCCATCGAAGGTAATGCGAGCGTCACCAACCTTAGCACGCTTGGTAGTAACCATAATCACACCGTTCGCACCACGAGCACCATACAATGCGTTCGAAGCTGCATCCTTCTGAACGGTAATCGACTCGATATCAGCAGGGTTGATGTGGTTGATATCGCCCTCATAAGGCATACCGTCCACAACCCACAAAGGCTGAGTACCCGAGTAGATTGAACCCGGACCACGAACTGTGATCGAAGCCTGTGCACCTGGACGACCCGAAGACGACGACATCTGCATACCGGCAACCTTACCAATCAAGGCGTCCGATACGTTCGACGACTGAGTCTTGGTCAAGTCTTCCGACGACACAACCTTAGCCGAACCTGTAAACGCGTCCTTCTTGGCCTCACCGAAGGCTATGACGATGATGTCGTCGATAGACTTAGATGCCTCCTTGAGAACTACGTTCAAGGTAGTCTTGCCATTAATGGCAATCTTGGTGTCTTCGTAACCGATAAATGAGAAGACGAGAGTGCCGTTAACTGGGGCGCTCAGCGTAAACTTTCCCTGCATATCGGTCGAAGTACCCAAAGTGGTACCCTCTACCACTACGGTAGCACCGACAACCGGAGATTTGTCCGGTCCGGTAACTGTACCTGAAACCTGCTTATTCTGTGCGAACACCGAAGTGCAAGCGAACAGAACCGCAGCCACTGATAGTACAATTTTTTTAACCATAAGCATTTAATTTAAAAGTGTAAAATATATTATATATATAAAGTACGTATGGCGCAAAGATAACAATCTCCAATCAATTATCCAAATATTTTAATAATAAAAATAGGGTGTTTTGACAGGTTGTTACAAAATATAGGCTATTTACTTTCAATTCGAAAGCAAACAAATAGGAAAATGTGATAATTAAAATGTAAATTTTTTAATAATTTGGACCGGTTTTTGAGCTATTTGCCGCTTTTACGGTGCTCTGGAGCCATTTTGAGATTGGGTTTTGAGGGTGGGATTGAGGTTACGAAATGTAACCATTTTTTCAGGGCAAAATCTCTGTGGTTGGGTAAAAATGCGTTAGAGTGTTTTGGTTATGTCAAAAGTGCATAATGTCGGTTGGTTGGGGTGGTGACGGAATTGAGTGGTCGACGCTCCCTCTCTTTGCTCCTTTTGGATGCTAAATTTTTGGGCATAAATTGAACATATATGACACTTTTTTTCTATCTTTGCACCCAAAGAATACAATAATAATATAAATAGTATAGATTTATGGAAGCAATCGTTAAGACAAATTTGCAGTTGCCAGGTCAGACTAACCACTATGTTGGTAAGGTACGCGATGTTTATAGCATCGAGGGCGACTATCTCGTAATGGTGGTGTCGGACCGTATATCGGCATTCGATGTTGTGTTGCCAAAGGGTATTCCTTTCAAGGGACAGGTGCTCAACCAGATTGCTGCTAAGTTCCTCGACGCAACCACCGATATCCTCCCTAATTGGAAGATCGCTACTCCGGACCCAATGGTTACCGTAGGTCACAAGTGCGAGCCTTTCAAGGTGGAGATGGTTATTCGCGGCTACCTTTCGGGCCACGCTTGGCGCGAGTACAAGGCTGGCAAGCGTGTAATTTGCGGTGTTGAGATGCCGGAGGGTATGGTCGAGAATCAGAAGTTCCCAACTCCGATTATTACCCCTACAACCAAGGCTGCCGAGGGTCACGATGAGGATATCTCGAAGGAGGATATTATCGCACAGGGTATCGTTTCGCGCGAGGACTACGAGCAGCTCGAGAAGTATACACAGGCTATCTTCCAGCGTGGTACCGAGATTGCTGCCAAGATGGGCTTGATTCTTGTTGATACCAAGTACGAGTTCGGTAAGAAGAATGGTGTAATCTACCTTATGGACGAGATTCACACACCTGATTCGTCGCGTTACTTCTACGCTGAGGGCTACGAGGAGCGTCTTGCGAAGGGCGAGAAGCAGAAGCAGCTCTCGAAGGAGTTTGTTCGCGAGTGGCTTATGGCTAACGGTTTCCAGGGTCAGGATGGACAGCAGGTGCCTGAAATGACTCCTGAGATTGTTGCAAGCATCACCGAGCGCTATATCGAGTTGTACGAGAATATCGTAGGTGAGAAGTTCGTTAAGGCCGAGTGCGACGATGTTGAGGCTCGTATCGCAAAGAATGTTACCGAGTTCTTGGCAACTCTTTAATTGAATTTCAAATAGTTATAACAATCAAAGGCGGCACTAATTGTCGCCTTTGGTAGCGTAAAAAGTTATGAAAAAAGGTCTATATTCGGGCATATTTGGTTCTTTTATCGTGTTCGGTTTTTTGATGTATATAATGTTGTGTCCGAGCGAATTTGTTATTCTCTCGACCAACGATATGCACGCCTCACTCGACAATATGCCGCGTTTGGCAACGGCTGTTAAGGAGTGCCGCGATACGGTCTTTACCATTGTGGTCGATGCGGGCGACCGCTGGACCGGCAATGCCTACGTCGATTTGGCGGAGGGTCGCAAGCCCATCATTCGTTTGATGAATGCCATAGGTTACGATGTGGCTGCGCTTGGCAACCACGATTTCGATCCGGGTCAACAGGTGCTTGACGAGGCGATTCGTAACTCGGAGTTTGCATACCTCTGCGCCAATATGACGAGCGAGGGCAAGTGGCTGCGTGGTGTCGAGGCGAGCAAACGCATCGTCACTCCCGAGGGTGTAGCCATTGACTTTGTGGGTGTGGTAACAAGCTACTCGAATGGCCATCCCGATGGCAACGATAACAACTTCGAGGGGCTCAAGTTTGAGGATCCTCAGGTGGTGGCCGAGCGTGAGTGTGAAGCAAGTGATGGCGATGTGAAGGTGTTGCTCTCGCATATGGGTGATGACCGCGACTTCGCTTTGACGCAGCGTTTCGGCGGCTACGACATCCTCATCGGAGGACATACCCACAAGGTGCTCGATACCCTTGTCAATGGCACTACAATGGGTCAGACGGGTCGCAAACTCAAAGTTGTGGGTGCTACGCGCGTGAAGATGCGTGGTAGCAAGATCCTCTCGGTGGAGTACGAGAATATCCCGTTGAAGGTCTATGCCGAGGATGGCGAGGTGAAGGCTATAATCAAGGAGATTGAGGCAAATCCCGCCTTGCAGAGGGTTGTCGGCTCGATGGCGCACTCGACAAATCATATCGGTTTGTGCAACTTGCAGACCAAGATTATCAAGGAGGCTACGGGTGCCGAGGTGGGTATCTACCATCGTGGTGGTGTGCGTATTATCGAGGGTTTGCCCGAGGGCGATGTGACGGTAAAAGATCTCTTCGACAACGAGCCATTTTTCTCGCAAGTGCACCTTGTTGAGATGACTCCCGCACAACTGCGAAAACTGATTGTCGAGAAGTATAACGACACGGTGAATGCCAAGGAGTCACACGTTGTAGACCTCTATGCCACAACACCTTATACGATTGTTACAGACGAGAACGATATGGCCTACGATGTCCGCTTTCCTCGCTTGCGTGAGGGTCGCAAATACAAGATTGCGGTGGCCGACTATGTTGCTCGCAACTATGCCCATTTCGAGTGTGAAAACGAGGTGCGTCTGCCTCTGTTGGTCTACGACCTGGATGTGGCATACTTCGAGAAAAACTCGCCTGTTAAGGTGTCAAATAAGTCGCTGCACAAGGTGATTGTCCGCAAAAAGTGATAAATTATCGGGATTATATCCCGAATATGACAAAATTTTGCTACCTTTGTGAGCTTAATTTTGCATTTTGCATTTTGCATTAACCCTGCTTCGCAGGCTTTTCCTCCTCGCGGCTCGGCATAGCGCAAACAAGTTTGCCCTCTGCTCTCGCTCCGCAGCGTCGGTTTTGCATTTTGAATTTTGCATTTTGAATTTTTGAAAAGATATGGCAGTAGAATTGAAAGATTTGACCAAGAGCGATGAGAACTATTCGCAATGGTACAACGACCTTGTAGTGAAGGCCGGTTTGGCCGAGAATTCGGCAGTGCGTGGTTGTATGGTTATCAAGCCTTACGGCTATGCTATTTGGGAGAAGATGCACGAGGTGCTCGATGGTATGTTCAAGGAGACAGGCCACCAGAACGCCTACTTCCCATTGTTTATCCCTAAGTCGTTCTTCTCGAAGGAGGCAAACCACGTTGAGGGCTTTGCAAAGGAGTGCGCAGTGGTTACTCACTACCGTTTGAAGAACGATGAGAACGGCAAGGGTATCGTAGTAGACCCTGCGGCTCGTTTGGAGGAGGAACTTATCGTTCGTCCTACATCGGAGACTATCATCTGGAATACCTACAAGGGATGGATCAACTCTTACCGTGATCTTCCAATCCTCTGCAACCAGTGGGCAAATGTTGTTCGTTGGGAGATGCGTACACGCCTCTTCTTGCGTACTGCCGAGTTCTTGTGGCAGGAGGGACATACCGCACACGAGACTCGCGAGGAGGCTATCGAGGAGACACTCAAGATGATCAAGGTCTACCAGAAGTTTGCAGAGGAGTGGTTGTGCTTGCCTGTAATCGTTGGTCACAAGTCGCCAAATGAGCGTTTTGCCGGTGCTGAGGATACCCTCACCATCGAGGCGTTGATGCAGGATGGCAAGGCTTTGCAGAGTGGTACTTCGCACTTCCTTGGTCAGAACTTTGCCAAGGCATTCGATGTGAAGTATGCTAACCGCGAGGGTAAGCTCGAGTATGTATGGGCTACATCGTGGGGTGTTTCGACCCGCTTGATGGGTGCCTTGATTATGGCTCACTCGGATAACAACGGTTTGGTATTGCCTCCAAAGTTGGCTCCTATTCAGGTAGTTATCGTTCCTATTTACAAGGGCGAGGAGCAGTTGGCTGCAGCTCGTGCCAAGATGAACGAGATTGCCGATGCATTGAAGGCAAAGGGTGTGCGTGTCAAGGTTGATGACCGCGACAATGTTCGTGCAGGCTTCAAGTTTGCAGAGTACGAGCTCAAGGGTGTACCTGTACGCCTTGCACTCGGTCAGCGCGACCTTGCAAATGGCACCATCGAGTTGGCTCGCCGTGATACACTCACCAAGGAGACCGTGTCGCAGGAGGGTCTTATCGACTACATCGTAAACTTGCTCGACGAGCAGCAGAAGAATATCTTCCAGAAGGCACTCGACTACCGCAACTCGATGATTACTAAGGTGGACACCTGGGAGGAGTTTGTCGAGGTGCTGAATACCAAGGGTGGCTTTATCTCGGCTCACTGGGATGGAACGCCGGAAACCGAGCAGGCTATCAAGGAGGCTACCAAGGCAACCATCCGCTGTATTCCTTTGGATGTCGAGCCTGAGGAGGGTAAGTGTATCTTCACAGGTAAGCCATCGCACAACCGAGTATTGTTCGCAAAGAGCTACTAATATGAAGCGATTTGCGGTCATTATCGCACTTTTGTGCCTCGCTTTGCCCGTAGTGGCAAAGCCGAAGGCGGAGATCAAGAGTCAGTGGCGAGGTGCGCGTGTAGCCTACCTCGGCGACTCTATCACCGACAAGCGTCAGGTCGAGAAGGGGCTCAACGATACCTATTGGGTCTACCTCGAGCAACTGCTTGGCACCGAGTCGTTGGTCTATGGTATCAGTGGCCATCAGTGGTCGCATATATCGGGACAGACCGACAAGCTCATTGCCGAGCACGGTCAGGAGGTTGATGTGATAATGATCTTTGTTGGCACCAACGACTACAACGCCAGCGTTCCGCTTGGTGAGTGGTACTCCGAGGAGGTTGTCAATGTTGAGGTTACAGGTCCAAAGGGTACGAAATCGGGCGTGATGACCGACCGCAAGAAGCGCACCATCCTTATGGACAATAGCACCTATCGTGGTCGCATCAATATCGCGATGTCGAAGCTCAAGGAGGCATATCCTACAAAGCAGATCATTCTGCTCACACCGATACATCGTGGCGATGCCTTCCTCTCAGATAGAAACATTCAGCCCGATGAACTCCACGCAAATGGCGTAGGGGAGTATGTCGATGCCTATGTCGATGTTGTGAAGGAGGCGGGCAGTGTGTGGGCGGTGCCTGTCATCGACTTGAACGCAATCTGCGGACTCTATCCGCTGGCAGAGTCGAATGCTCTCTATTGGCGCAGACCTGCGCTCGAGAAGAGCAGCAAGTCGGGCAAGAAGCGTACAGATCGCCTTCATCCGAACAGTGCGGGACATCTCCGTATGGCAAAGGCGTTGGCCTATCAATTGTTAGGATATCCGGCTAAACTCGATTAACAGATGGAAAAAACAACCGCCGAAATACGAACTAAACAGATATACCGAGTAACATTGCTCGGTATGTTTGTCAATATGGCACTCTTCGTCTTCAAACTTGTGGCAGGTTTGATTGGTCGAAGTGGTGCGATGATTGCCGATGCAGTCCACTCTGCCTCGGACTTTGCAACCGATATTGTCGTCTTGGCATTTGTCCGTATAAGTGCAAAACCACGCGATGATGACCACCATTGGGGACACGGCAAGTACGAGACTCTTGCCACCCTCATTATTGGCGTGGCACTCTTTGCTGTGGGTGTCGAGATTCTGCTCGATAGTGCCGAGAAGATCTCCGCAGTGGTCAATGGCGAGGTACTGCCTCGCCCGGGTGCCATTGCCATCGTCGCAGCCGCACTCTCTATCGTGGCCAAGGAGTTGCTCTACCGCTATACCATTCGTGTCGGCAAGCAGACCGAAAGCCCCTCTGTTGTCGCTAATGCGTGGCACCATCGTAGCGATGCACTCTCTTCGATTGGCGCACTGCTCGGTATCGGTGCCGCCTACTTCCTTGGTGAAAAGTGGCGTATTGCCGACCCTATAGCGGCTATTGTGGTCTCTGCGCTCATCATCAAGGTCTCTCTTGATCTCTGCCGCAAGGCTCTCGAGGAGCTGCTCGAGAAGAGCCTTCCTCGCGAGGTCGAGGAGGAGATTCTCTCCATCGTCACCGTAAACCCTAAAGTGCAAAAGCCACACAATCTCCGCACTCGTCGTATCGGTTCCGATATCGCTATCGAAGTGCATATCCGTGTCGAGGGCACTATGACCGTCTTCGAATCGCACGAAATATCCCGCGAGATTGAGCAATCCTTGCGTAAACGATTTGGTGAGCGCACGGCTGTGGCTATACATATCGAGCCCCTCAAGTAAAAAATTGTTCTGATTGGTAAATTTTGCACTGCACTTCGGATGGCAAAATGCTCACATAGGTTAGCTATGCTCCGCTTTCGCCACCTTGCTTAGCACAAAATTTCCTCAATCATCGACAATTTTTTGGCAGGAAGTTCTGATTGGTTCTTTTTGCACGAGTCTGCGGATAGCGAAATGCTCACATACGTCAATGTATGCTGCGCTTTCGCTACCTGACCTCGCACAAAAATATTCTCATCATTTACAATTTTTTGGCAGGAAATTCTGATTGGCTCTTTTTGCACGAGTCTGCGGATTGCGAAATGCTCACATAGGTCGTCGTTAGAGTCGTTAGGGTCGTTAAGCCTGCTTCGCACTCTTTTCCTCCTCGCGGCTCGGCATAGTGCAAACAAGTTTGCCCTCTGCTCTCGCTCCGCAGCGTCGGTTAGAGTCGTTAAGGGTGGTTAGAGGTAGTTAGAAAAAAATAATTCTTAATTCTCAATTTTTAATTTTTAATTTTTAATTCTCATTTTGTTTCGCCTTCAAAATTGCCGAGTTTCCGTTTGAAAAGGGACTCTTGGTATAAGAATAGGCGTAAATTCACCGCCCCGTTTGGTCAATTCACCGATTGGAAAAGTAGTTGTTAAAAAAGCTAAATCCTATCTAAATAGCATTCTGGGCACTATTTTTGCGAAAAACATACTGTGAATAGGGTATAAAGAGGGCTCGAAGGCAATTTGGATTTTCTGCAAAAACTGCCTATCTTGCGGTCAAGAAGATGTTGAAAAAAGGACATTCTCTTTGAAAATTTAACGCGAAGTTTAACTAAAAAAGTATTTGCCTATCGAAAAAAATCTACTCTTGAACACCACTTATTAAAGAAAGGAGAAGAGTATGAAAGGTACAATGTTGAGCGAACACGCCTTGTTAGAACTTTATCAGCAGGGTAATCGCGAGGCCATTTCTCAGCTTTTGGAGCGCCACTCACGCCGTCTACGCGACTATATGCGTATGTTGGTCAAGGATAACGATGTGGCAGACGACCTTATGCAAGAGGTACTTATCAAAGTTGTGAAGGTGATAGACGAGGGTCGTTACACCGACAAAGGCCGATTCCTGCCTTGGTTGTTGCGAATAGCACACAATCGTGTGTTGGACCACTTCCGCGCACAAAAGCAGGTGAAGAGCGTGAGCGAGTCGAGTGCCGGTTTCGATGTTTTGGGCAATATGAATTTAGCAGAGCCATCGATTGAGGATACCCTCATCTCAGAGCAGCAGGCTGCCGAAGTGCGAATGTTGATCGAGATGCTTCCCGAGGAGCAGCGCGAGGTGGTTCGTATGCGCTACTACGAAGGCTTGAGCTTCAAGGAGATAGCCGATCAGACAGGCGTTAGCATCAACACCGCACTTGGTCGTATGCGTTACGCACTGATCAATATGCGACAGATGATTAAAGAGAAAAATTTAGCGATTTGCTAATATTTATGCAATAAAATACTCGCTGCATCCGTTGATAGGGTAGAAATCACTTAAAAACCTTGCCTATGGAGCAGATCGACAAACGAGTATTACACAATGTCTGTGAAGAGGAACTCTTTCTATCGCAAGTGATTTGCGGAGATGCGGAACTTCTCTATTTGGATTCGTTCCTACACTCTGTTCTTCGGTAGCAGGCATAAGAGGGTTAATTTGTGGGAGGGGAGCTTTTGCTCCCCTTTTTTAATTGTAAATTAACGGTGAATTTTGCACGAATGCGTCGGTCCCCAAAATGCTCACATTTCGCTAATCTCCCTTAATCTCCCTTAATTCCCCTTAACGCCCTTAACGCCTCTAATGCCTTAGTCAAAAAAAAGTTTTCCGCTTTCCGCTTTCCGTTTTAATCCTGCTTCGCAGGCTTTTCCTCCTCGCGGCTCGGAAAAAATGTAAATTTAATTTACTTTTTTTCGCTCGCTCCGCATCGTCGGTTCCGTTTTTTCGTATCTTTGCAGAAAAGAAACAAAACAAAATACAATATGAGCAAATTTTTGGAACTTAAAGCAGTAGTGGAGCAGGCGTGGGAGAATCGCGCAATGCTCAATGAGGAGAGTGTGCGCGAGGTGATTCGCACCGTTGTTGAGGCTGTCGACAAGGGCGAGCTTCGCACCGCCGAGCCAATCGATTTGGAGAATAGCGAGTGGCAGGTGAACGAGTGGGTGAAGAAGGCAATTATTATGTACTTCCCGATCCAGACTATGCGTACTATGCGTGCGGGTGAGTTGGAGTGGTACGACAAGATTGACCTCAAGCACGACTACGAGCAACTTGGCGTGCGTGTTGTGCCTCACGCTATTGCGCGCTATGGAGCATACATCGCACCGGGTGCGGTGCTTATGCCATCGTATGTCAATATTGGTGCCTATGTCGATTCGGGAACAATGGTCGACACTTGGGCTACAGTAGGTTCGTGCGCCCAGATTGGCAAGAATGTTCACCTCTCGGGAGGTGTCGGCATCGGTGGCGTATTGGAGCCTGTGCAGGCCTCTCCGGTAATCATCGAGGACAACTGCTTTATCGGCTCGCGTGCCATCATCGTTGAGGGTGCTCACATCTGTCGTGAGGCGGTTATCGGCTCGAACACCGTTATTACCGGCTCAACCCACATCATCGATGTTACGGGCGACGAGCCTGTCACCTACAAGGGCTATGTTCCTGCTCGCTCGGTAGTTATCCCGGGCACCTATCCAAAGAAATTTCCTGCGGGAGAGTTCAATGTGGCGTGCGCTCTCATCATCGGCAAGCGCAAGGAGTCTACTGACAAGAAGACCACGCTGAACGACGCCCTTCGTGACTTCGGTGTGCAGGCATAATCTAAAAAGAGAAAAAACAATGGATAGAAGAGACTTTTTGTCAACGGCTGGAGGGTTGCTTGTTGGTGGTGCGGCAATGGGCTTTTTGGGAGGTTGCACAACCCCTTTTACTCCTTCGTCGCTCAAAGCGGGCAATATCAAAGAGTCGTATGAAACACAGGTGCTGGTGCTTGGCGGCGGTCCTGCGGGAGTGTGTGCTGCCATCGCTGCTGCTCGTCAGGGCGTGAAGGTGATGATTGTTGAGCAGGGTGGTGCATTGGGTGGTATGGCGACACTTGGTGTGGTCGCTCCATTTATGACCTGCTACGATACCACTGGTGAGCAGATGATTATCAAGGGTATATTCGAGGAGATTGTAGACAGAATGGTTGCGCTTGGGGGTGCATTGCATCCGAGCGGAATCCGCAAGACCACCTGCTACTCGGCGTGGATTACCGATGGTCACGACCACCTCACACCATTCGATGCCGAGACTCTGAAGTACGTCTTGGATACGATGTGTGCCGAGGCGGGTGTCAAGGTGCTATTCCACGCCAACTTCGTCAATGCGATACTCTCGGATAACAAGGCCTCAGGAGCGGTTATCCTGACAAAGAGTGGTTTGGAGGCGGTTAAGGCGAAGGTTGTGATTGACTGCACGGGCGATGGCGACTATGCTGCCAGAGCGGGTGTGCCAACCGAGTTTGGTAATCCACGAACAGGTCGAGTTCAGCCATCGACGCTCTTCTTCCACATCAATAATGTCGATTCGCGCCTGCTCGAGAGGGATGTAGAGTCGAAACTCCACACCTTCCGCAAGATCGATGGAGTGAGCCATCGTGCGCTCCATTGGCACGTGCTGAAGGCTGTCGAGAATGGCGATTGGGACATCTCGCGTCGCTCGGTAAATATCTACAAGGGGGTTCGCGACGATGAGTGGGCGGTGAATACCACCCGTATCGCGAGGGTGGATGCCACCTCCTCAGAGGATCTCACCCGAGGTGAGATTGAGGGCCGTCGTCAGGTGAATATGGTTATGGATTTCTTCCACAAGTATGTGCCAGGTTGCAAGAATGCTACGCTGAAATGCACAGGTTCAACCCTGGGAATACGCGAGTCACGACATATATTGGGCGACTATATCCTTCAGGTGGATGACCTCCTCAATGGCGTGGTGTCGGATGATGCGGTGCTGGTGGCATCCAACTCTGTGGATGTTCACGGCCGCTTGTCGGACAACTCCACCGAGTATATAACCGTGAAAAATGGCCGTTGGTATGGCGTTCCATATCGCACTTTGGTGCCGCAAGTGGTAGATAATCTGCTTGTTGCGGGTCGTGCGCTCTCGGCCACTTCGGATGCTGCGGGTGCGGTACGAGTGATGCCGCCTTGTATGGCTATGGGTCAGGCAGTAGGTGTTGCTGCGGCTCTTGCTGTGAAGGGTGGTATAACACCTCGAAATATCGACCCTACGCACCTTCGTAAAGTATTACTAGAAAACGGAGTATTCTTGGGCTAATTATGATACATCACCTCGATATAACTGCCTCGACCAACGACGACGCTCGCGACGAAAAATACCGCGAGGGTGATGTTGTGTGGGCAGATTTTCAGACCGCAGGACGAGGTCAGCGAGGTCACGAGTGGCATAGCCGAAAGGGTGAAAACCTCACCTTCTCGTTGGTCTTGGAGCCAACATTTATGCCTATTGCCGAGCAGTTCTCGGTGTCGGAGGTCGTGGCTTTGTCGCTTGTTGATATGCTGGCGGACTACGGCATCGAGGCGAGGGTTAAGTGGACCAACGATATCTATGTTGGCGACAGGAAACTTGTAGGCATACTTATTGAGCATTCGCTTGCACCTACCACGCTGCGTCGCACGATTGTGGGTGTGGGTATCAATGTCAACCAACGGGAGTTCGATCTGTCGATTCCGAATCCTGTGTCAATGGCGCAACTGCTTGACCGCCAACTTGATGCAGAAGAGATTTTGCAGTGTTTTTTGAAACATTTGCAAGAAAATTATGAGCTTTTGCGTAAAATTAAAAACTCTCAACTCTCAACTCTCAACTCTCAACTTAATAGCGATGATGCACTGCATCAACGATATAATAGTTTGTTGTATCGTCTGAACGAATATCACACTTACGCTCTACCTTCGGGCGAAAGATTCCGAGCAAAAATCGTCGGTACTGCCCCAAATGGTGCACTCTGCCTCGAGAACGAGCAGGGCAAAATAAAAGAATATCTCTTCAAAGAGGTGGAGTTTGTAATTTTTTGATTATCTTTGTATCAAGAGTAGGTAGTTTTTCTCTAAAGACCCTGGCTCTGCTGATAAAATTTTTAATTTTGCATTTTCAATTTTTTAATTTAGATAAGACTATGTCAAACATTCCTGCTGAATTGAAGTATTCGAACGACCACGAGTGGTGTCGAGTAGAGGGCGAGTACGCCTATGTTGGTATCACCGATTTTGCTCAGAGCGAGTTGGGCGATATCGTATTTGTCGATATCCAGACCGAGGGTGAGACCTTGGCTGCCGGCGATATCTTTGGTACAATCGAGGCGGTGAAGACCGTTTCTGACGCATTCACCCCTGTGTCGGGTGAGGTTGTAGAGGTGAACCCTGCAATCGATGCCGACCCTGCACTCGTCAATAGCGACCCTTATGGCGAGGGCTGGATGGTGAAGATCAAGATGTCTGCTCCGGAGGAGGTCGAGGCGTTGTTGTCGGCTGACGACTATGCAGCATTCATTGCAAAGTAGTAAACAGATCTATAAAAGCGAGTCCTGTGGCTATGGGTCTCGCTTTTTCGAATGAATAAACCAACAAACTTAAAAAAAAGAATGAGAAGATTTTTCCTATCATTGATTCTCTCCTTGTGTGTCGTTGTAGTGGCATCTGCCGAGGCGATATCGAACTACAAGGAGTTGCTCGCCTTTGCTAAGGCGGTAAATAAGGAGGCCGACATCTCGATGTGGCTCAACGAGAAGGGTGAGGTGTGCTTCGATGCCGACATCGATATGAAGAAGGGCAAGAAGTTCCCTAAGATCCTCAAGTACGATGGCGTGATTGATGGTTGTGGCCACAAGCTCTACAACTGGAACACCAAGGGCGCTCTCATCCATAGCCTTGGAACGAAGGGTGTGCTCAAGAACCTCACCATCGACAGCAGCTGTCTTCTTTCGGTCAAGACTGCGATGAATGACAAAACCGAGTTCGTGACATTCCTTGTCTGCGTCAACCGTGGTCAGATTATCAACTGTGTGAACAATGGTAACATCGAGCACATTGGCGAGGAGGCCTACAAGCAGGTCTATATCGGAGCTATTGCTGCACACAACCTTAATATCGTTTACAAGTGTAAGAATACGGGTAACATCTCCTCGCGCTTCAACTTTACGAAGCACGCTGGCGGTATGAGCCTTCGTCTTGGAGGTCTTGTGGGTACCTGCTATGGCAAGTTCTTGAGTGGCGCAACAATCTCCTGCTGCGAGAACTCGGGTAATGTTTCATTTATGGGTGACTATCCGAGCAACAATATCGGCGGTATCGTGGGCGAGGCTGCAAAGCTCACCGTAAAGTATTGTGTCAACCGTGGTAATGTGGTGGCTGTAGGTATGCCTATCACTACACCTAAGGTCAAGGGCTACTGCCGTCTCGGTGGTATTACCGGTTGGTCGAATGTCGATATTCTCTGCTGCGACAACTTCGGTGCAGTCTCGGTTTCTGGCGCACAGGAGGCTTGGGTTGCGGGTATTATTGCTCGTCCAAACTCACCTATGAATATCGTAAACTGCAACAACTATGGCAAGGTTCTCGGCAATGTGTCGGCCGGAGCTTATGTAGGCGGTATCTTCGCCTATTCGGTAGTCAACCCTTACATCTGTAACTGCTCGAACTTTGGTGCAGTTACCAGCGAGAATCAGCAGAATGCCGGTTGGGCCGGTGGTATCGGTGCGGTGATTCAGTCGCGCAAGGGCCTTACTCGTGGCGCTGTGGTTCGTGACTGTATGAACTATGCTCAAATCGTAAATAAGTCTACTTATAAGTATGCTTGCACCGCAGGAGTTGTGGGTTATGTCTCGGGCCGTGCCGACAAGGGTAAGCCGGTGGTTAAGGCTCGTGTAATCGACTGCGGTAATATGGGTAAGTTCGCTGGTGCTGTTACATCGCGTTCGAAGTCGATTGTTGGCTACCACCGCACTGCTGATGTTGTTGGCAAGCGTTACGACGATATGGCGAAGGCTGTCAAGCCGTTGCAGGATGGCACTAACATCTTTGGTCGCATCACCGACAACACCGGTATGCCTGTTGAGGGTGTAGTGGTGAGCGACGGCGAGCAGTGTGTCAAGACAAATGTCAATGGTGAGTACCAGATGAAGAGCGATATGAAGAAGGTTCGCTTTGTAACCATCTCGGTGCTTGCTGCTTACGAGGCTCCAATGCGTGACAATCGTCCGCAGTTCTTCCGCCGAGTGCTTCGTTACTCGATTGCTGCGCGTGCAGACTTTGTCGTCAACAAGCGCGAGAATGCAAGCGACAACTTTGTGCTTGCGATGATCGGCGACCCTCAGACTCGTGGTCTCAAAACCGATAAGTCGACAGAGCGCTTCCGCGATAAGATTCTCACCGATGTGAAGGCTTTGCAGGAGAAGGAGGGCAAGCAGATGTATGCAATCTGCCTCGGCGACCTTGTCTACAACTGGATGTGGGCATACGACGACTATGTGGATGTCTTGGGCAAGGCGTCGTTGCCAATGATCAGCGTCATCGGTAATCACGATGTCGACCAGCGCACACTCTTCGACTCGAAGTTGGGTGTTCCATATTTCGAGGCCTACCTCGCACCTGAAAACTACTCGTTCAATATTGGCAAGATGCACTTCGTGGTGGTCAACAGCATCGACTATCGTCGTGCATCGGACAAGGCTCACTATAAGGAGGGTCTGGAGGAGCACACCCTCAAGTGGCTCGAGAACGATTTGAAGTTCGTTCCGAAGGAGTCTACCATCGTGGTTTGCTCCCACGCACCACTATTCAAGGAGCGTAAGAGCTACAATGAGAAGAATGTGAACTACGATAAGTACACCGCGCTTCTTGCTCAGTACAACAAGGTCTACGCTTGGTCGGGTCATATCCACCAGAACTACCACTTCAACTATGCGCTGGCTTCGGACAAGAAGTATGAGCCGTTGAAGAATATCGAGTCGATTGTTGTTGGACGATGCATCGGTCAGATTCGCCTCAATCGTGAGTTGAACACCGATGGTACACCTAACGGATATGTGGTTGCAGAGGTCAATGGCGACTCGATGCAGTGGTACTACAAGACCGTAGGTGAGGATCGCAACCATCAGATTCGTATCTACAGCCCTGTACGCACAAGCAGCCAATACCTCAAGGCTATCATCTGGAACCACGCTGAGTCGTGGAGCACTCCTGAGTGGTGGGAGAATGGTGTTAAGGTTGCCGATATGCAGCTTTTGACCAAGGAGCACGACCTCGACTACCTGAAGATTTATGCACAGCATAGCGAGCAGAAACTCGGTAAGACTGAGCGTAACTACTCCAAGCCTGCGAAGGTTCCGTTTATGTTCCGCGTGACACCTACCGAGGGCGTTCGCTCGGGCGAGGTGCGCGTGACTGACAACTTCGGTGTCACCTACATCCAGCCAATCAGCTGGTAGTGTTGTCTATTTTAAAGTGAACGAGGAGGGTCGAAAATGTCGACTCTCCTCTCTTTTTTGGCGTGTATTTTGCAATGTTGTAGGGTGAAGTAATAAAAGTATAAAAAAGCTAAAAAACTACAACTATGAAACAGACAACAATGACAATCCTCTCGATGTTGGGAGGAATGGTGATTGGCTCGGCGTTGGCTCTTGCCTTCACGCCAAAGACGGGAGCAGAGATGCGCAGTTTGGTGCGCGATTTTATCGAGGAGGAGGTCGAGAAGATGCGCTCGGCGTGTCACAGTGGGGCAGCAGAGTGTGATTGCGATAAAAAATAGCAGCAATGCAGGAGCATCATTCACTCTTCGCAGCTCTCACCATCGTTGTTTTGGCGGCACTGGTGGCTGCATTGCTCTTTGTGGCAGCGATTGTGGTGTGGTTGGCGGGGATTATGGGGTCGATATTCTATCCCTGCCTGATTGTGGGAGTGGTCTTCGCCATTATAGCCACTATTATATATAAGGTATCGCTTCGCCAAACCATCCGCCAAACCGAGGAGCATCTGGGGGTGATCTACGATGTGGCCAAGATTGTCAACTCGGCACTGCAACGACTATTTGCTATTGCAGACCTCTTTATGGGTAACAGAAACGGACGAGAGTAATTCTCGTCCGTTTCCATCTGTTGTATATCCGACAAAGACTACAAGTTGTCCTTCTCGATATCCATAAAGTAGCGGTAGGTACCCACCTTCAACTCTACGGTTGCAGGCTCGTCGCAGACTACGATGCCACGAGGGTGAGTCTGAATAGCCGAAGCTGTGTAGACGTGCGAGTAAGCACCCTCGATGCAGTGGTGCAAAGCCATAGCCTTCTTGTGACCGAATGCGAGGATGATAACCTCCTTAGCAGCCAATACGGTAGCAACACCCACCGACATAGCCTGCTTAGGCACCTTGTTAACATCGTTGTCGAAGAAACGCGAGTTCACGAGCAATGTGTCGTATGTCAAGGTCTTCACGCGAGTGCGCGAGTTGAGTGACGAGAATGGCTCGTTGAATGCCAAGTGACCGTCCTCACCAATACCGCCCAAGAAGAGGTCGATACCGCCTGCTGCAACAATCTTAGCCTCGTACTCCTCACACTCCTTTGCCAAGTCCGGAGCGTTACCGTTGAGGATGTTGATGTTTGCAGGGTTGATGTCAACGTGCTTGAAGAAGGTGTTGTGCATAAACGAGTGGTAGCTCTCAGGGTGCTCCTCCGGCAAACCTACATACTCGTCCATATTGAATGTTACGACATTCTTGAACGATACCTTACCCTGCTTGTAGAGCTCGATGAGGTGAGCGTAGGTAGTGAGTGGAGTAGAACCTGTAGGCAAACCGAGTACGAAACGACCACCTGCCGCCTCCTTCTCGTTGATGCGCTTAACGATGTACTCTGCAGCCCAACGGCCTGCATTCTGCTGATTCTCCTGAATGATAAGTCTCATAATTTTCTCTTATTTTTGATAGTTAAAACATCTTTACGAATACTTCAATTGCCTGATACTCGGCCATACCGAGGGCGTTGTACTGATTTGCAGTGGTCTGTGTACGGTCCTCACTGCGCTGCCAGAACTCGCGTGGGTCGTCGCCCGGGAATGGCACGATATCCTTCTGCGAGAGGTGACGATAGATGGCGTGACGCTTCACGATCATCTCGGTAGGCGAGAGTGGCACTGCCATATCCACCGAGCCGAGATCCCACTCCATCCAAGCTCCACGATAGAGCCAGAGGTGGCACTCCTTGAACCACTCGTCATCCTTGACCACCTCGATAGCCTCAAGGACAATCTCGATGCAGGTGCGGTGTGTTCCGTGAGGGTCCGAAAGGTCGCCCGCAGCGTAAATCTGGTGAGGCTTCACCTCGCGCAACAACTTCGCTACGATGTTGATATCCTCCTCGGTGAACGGGCTCTTGCGGATGCCGCCGGTCTCGTAGAACGGAAGGTTGAGGAAGTGTGCGTTGGTGTCAGGGTTGAGACCAAATGAACGCACTGCTGCGCGTGCCTCTGCACGACGCAAAGCTCCCTTGATGTTGAGCAACTCGCGTGGCTCAGGCTCGCCCGCCTTCTTGCTCTTGATAATCTGCTCGACCTTTGCAAAGTCGTCGGCATAGCCCAACTCGTGTGCAACATCGATATTCTGCAACACTACATCGTCGTGTACGGCCACATTACCCGATGTCTCGTATGCTACGTGCACATTGTGACCCTGCTCCACGAGGCGGATGAATGTACCACCCATAGAGATAACATCGTCATCAGGATGCGGCGAGAAGATAAGCACATTCTTTGGGAATGGAGTGGACTTCACAGGGCGTGTCGAGTCGTCAGCATTTGGCTTGCCGCCCGGCCAACCTGTGATGGTGTGCTGAAGGTCGTTGAAGACATCGATATTGATCTGATCGTAGGTGCGACCCTGCTCGAGCAACTCGCCGAGCGAATTTTCGATGTAGTCCTTGTGTGTGAGCTTGAGGATTGGCTTGTTAACCACGCCGCACAACCACACCACAGCCTTGCGGGTGAACTTAGGAGTCCACTGGCACGAGCCCACCAGCCAAGGAGTCTGCACGCGGGTGAGCTGCGATGCTGCACCCTCGTCGATAACCACCTCGATGTTGTCGTGCAACTGGAGATGTGTTGCAGGAATCTGGTCGGTCACCTCACCCTCGACAATCGAGTTTACGATAGTCGCCTTGTCCTCACCCCACGCCATCAGGATGATGCGCTCGGCACCCAGGATGGTGTTGATGCCCATTGTGATGGCCATCTTTGGAGTATGCTCCAAGCCGTGGAAACCACTTGCCTGTGCCTTACGGGCCTTGTACGAGAGCTGCACCAAACGAGTGTTCGACTTTGCGTGCGAACCGGCCTCGTTGAAGCCGATCTGACCCTGCTCACCTACGCCGATGATCATCAGGTCGATCTTCTCCTTGCCGTAGTTTGCACAGAATGCTGGCAACTCCTCGCGAGCGAGTGTTCCGTCAGGGAAGTTGATATTCTCGGGACGGATGTCGATGTGGTTGAGCAACTCCTCGCGGATGCGATAGTTACGACTCTGCTTCACGGTCGGAAGGATAGGGTAGAACTCGTCGAGGCTGTATACCGCAACATTTGCGAAACTAACCTCGCCAGCCTGATAACGCTTCACCAACTCGCGGTAGAGACCAATCGGGGTCTTTCCTGTGGTGAGTCCAAGCACAAAAGGCTTCTCTTGCTGATGTGCCTTGATGGCTGCTACAATAGCATCAGCCACATACTGCACACCTTCGTACTCGCTTTCGTAAGCTTGCGTTGCGATCTTCTCGTAGCGCTGCGTGAGGTCCTTGAATGCTGCGTCGGCAATCAAACCTCCATCCTTTGGCAATGCATACTTGCTGTTCATTCTATTTGATTTTAGATTTTAAGGTTTCTTACTCTTCACTCTCGGCCATAGTGTGGTAAACATTCACCACATCGTCGTCCTCCTCGAGCTTCTCCACCAACTTCTCGACAGCCTCGCGACCCGATGCGTCGAGCTCCTTGGTGTCGGTTGGGATGCGTACCGACTCTCCCGATACGATCTCGTAGCCCTGATCGTCGAGCCACTTCTGAATAGCACCGAACGACTCGTATGGAGCGTAGACATTGATGCCATCCTCCTCTACATAGAACTCGTCTACGCCGAGGTCGATCATCTCGAGCTCGAGCTCCTCAGGGTCAACACCCTCAGCCTTGAACTTGAATACACACTTGTGCTCGAACATAAAGCCTACCGAACCCGAGTTGCCGAGTGCACCACCGCACTTGTTGAAATACATACGGATGTTGGCTACGGTACGGTTGGTGTTGTCGGTAGCAGTCTCCACAAGCACTGCAATGCCGTTAGGACCGTATCCCTCGTAGATTACCTCCTTGTAGTCTGCAGCGTCCTTCTCTGTTGCACGCTTGATTGCACGCTCCACATTCTCCTTTGGCATATTCTCAGCCTTCGCATTCTGGATGAGGATTCGCAGACGGGTGTTTGCCGATGGGTCCGAACCACCTGCCTTAACAGCTATCTCAATCTCCTTACCAATCTTTGTGAAGACACGGGCCATATGACCCCATCTCTTCATCTTTCTCGCCTTGCGATACTCAAATGCTCTTCCCATACTTTTTCCTTTTTTTATTTGTTTGTAATTTAACTTATTGCCTTTTGCTTTGTAAATCGTTCCGATTGGTAAATTTTGCACCTTACTTGCGTCGCAAATGCTCACATACGCCAAGTATGTTAATCCTGCTTAGCAGGCTTTTCCTCCTTGCGGCTCGGCAAAGTGTGCAAGCACCCTCTGCCCTCGCTCCGCAGCGTCGGTTGCGCTTTGCGCCACTGCTTAACGCACAAAATTTCCCAAATCGCCTCCGATTTCCCCCACTTGGGAGTTGCTCGTTGCTCTGTAAATCGTTCCGATGCGCTCTTTTTGCACTTGGGTTAGAACGAATGCTCGTTGAGCGGTGAAATTACATTTCACTTCCAACTTACAAAAGTATAAAATATCTATAAAAAAATCAACTTTTTAAGAAAAAATTTGCAAAACCAAAAAAAGGTTGTACCTTTGTCCCCGGAAAGATGGCAGAGTGGTCGAATGCGGCGGTCTTGAAAACCGTTGATCTGAGAGGGTCCGGGGGTTCGAATCCCTCTCTTTCCGCAAAAATAAAACGAAGCAAGGAGATGTCGATATTATCGGCATCTTTTTGTTTTTGCAGCACTACGCACACAAACTTGTTTGTAGGGCGTAGCGATGTGAAAACAAAATCGGGTTGATTTATCAACTCCTTGCGTAGTGCTGATTTTTGCAAGGAGCCCGCCGGCGAGGCAAGGGAAAGACGAGCAGACACGAAGTGTCTACGAAGTCAATCCCTCTCTTTCCGCTCAAAGAAAGCGACGTCGCTTTTTCGTTTCAAGAGAGGGCTTCGTTTAGCTAGTAGCGCCTCGGCAGGCCTGTCTGCGCCAAATGTAGTGAATGTGCAGCATCGCTGCGTAATATTGTAATATTAATCGAAAATCATCTCTGTTTCACTGTTGAAATCGGCGCTGCAAAATACCCCTGTTCCGTTGGTTCAAATCATCATAGGTCGTTTTGCGTTTTTGAGGTAACTTTTTGCGGTTAACTATTGTTAATTCGCGATATATTCACTATATTTGCGCCGAATATAGGTATATACCTATGAACCCACGAAAATTGGAAATACGAAATAACAAATTTTTTAACTTTTAATCATTCAAAACAAACGCTATGAAAAATCTTTTTAAGATGACATTGGTTCTTGTAGCTGCTGCCTTGACCCTTACAGGTTGCGACTGCTTCAAGAAGATGGCGAAGAATCGTTCGGAGTTGACAATCACTTGCACTCCTGATGTTCTCGTATTGAACAACGGCAAGATTGCTGCTGACATCACCGCAGAGATCCCTGCAAAGTATTTCAACAAGAAAGCTGCTTTGAAGGTAACTCCTGCTATTGTATACGCTGGTGGTGTGGCTAAGGGTAACACTCTCCTCCTTCAGGGTGAGAAGATCGCTGACAACGGTATGCTTGTTAAGAGCAAGGAGGCTCTCAGCATCAAGCGTCACGTAGAGTTCGCTTACACCCCTGCAATGCTCAACTCGCAGCTCGTACTCATCGTTGAGGTTAAGTGCAAGAGCGGCAAGTGCAAGGAGTTCTCTCTTATCAACGCTAACACTGGCGAGATCATCGGTGCAGAGACCAAGCTCACTCCAGCTGAGTATGGTTTGGTTATCGCTAAGGGTGTTAACGCTATCCAGGCTGACCTCGATTTCTCGGAGGCTATGCAGACTGCAGCTAACAACTACAAGCGTGTAACTACCGTTGTTACCAAGGCTGACATCGTCTACAAAATCAACTCGTCGCGCGTAGCAAAGAAGGCTGTCGAGACAGAGGAGTTGAAGTCGTTGAAGGCTGGTGTTGAGGCTAACAAGGCTAACGACCGCGTAGCACAGTCGCTCTATGTTAACGGTTACGCTTCGCCAGATGGTCCTGAGAAGTTCAACGATAAGTTGTCGGAGAAGCGTTCGAAGAGCGGTTTGGAGGCTGTTGAGAAGTTGCTCGCTGATGCCGGCTTGAACATCGATGCTGCTGCTTATGGTGAGGACTGGGAAGGCTTCAAGGCTGCTGTTGCTGCTTCGAACATCGCTGACAAGGATCTCATCCTCCAGGTATTGAATATGTACTCGTCGAGCGCAGAGCGCGAGAAGGAGATCAAGAATATGTCGTTCGTATTCAAGTCGCTCAAGACTGATGTGTTGCCACAGCTCCGTCGTGCTCAGGTTGTTAACAGCGCAGATGTAACTGGCTGGAGCGACGAGGAGATGATCAACATCATCAAGGAGGGTAAGGTTTCGACCTTGAAGCTCGAGGAGTTGCTCCACATCGCATCGGTTTGCGAGGAGGTTGCTGAGGTTGCTTTGGTTGAGGCTTCGAAGTCGGGCGATGCTCGTGCTTGGAACAACCTCGCTTTGGTTTATGCTAAGGCTGGCAACTACGCTAAGGCTGTAGAGTGCTTGAACAAGGCTGACAAGAGTGTTGCTTCGGAGTTGAACAACAACTATGCTTTGGTTTACGCTGCTGAGGGCGATATGGCAAAGGCTGACAGCTACGCTGCAAATGCTTCGGCTGAGGCTAAGGCTTTGATCGCTGCTGCTAAGGGTGACTACGCTGCTGCTGCTCAGACTTTGCGTTCGGGCTACAACGCTGCTATCGTAAACTTCCAGAATGGCAACCTCTCGGCTGCTAAGAAGTGCATCGCTAGCGACAACTCGGCTAAGGCTGACTACTTGCGTGCTGTAATCGCTTGCAAGGAGGGTGATGTTAAGACTGCTAAGGCTCAGCTCAACAGCGCAATCTCGAAGGATGCTTCGTTGAAGGCTAAGGCTGCTAACGATATCAACCTCGCTGCATTGAAGTAAGAGAGTAGGGTAGCACCTTGTTGCTACTCGAACAGATAGTCCCGGGACAGTTTTTCTGTCTCGGGATTTTTTTTGCAAGTGAGTAGTGAGTAGAGAGTAGTGAGTAGAGAGTAGTAAGGATTTTTTTGAGTTGAGAGTTGAGAACGGAAAACTATTAAAGGCGCAACGAGATTAAAGGTTGTTAGAGGCTATTAAAGGTTATTAAGGGAGCGCCGAAAGCAAAATAAAAACATTAATAATCCTTAATCACCCTTAACTACCCTTAATAACCCTTATAAAAAAGCCGATGCTAATGGTCAAAAGCGATCGTGTAGCGTCGCCAATAGAGCCTCCTTTCGACATATACTACACGCGCAAAAAAGAATAATGCGCTCCAATTGTGGAGCGCATTATTGTCATATCTATGAGCGATTGAATCCTACTCGTAGATGCGCTTTTGGCGAATCACCTTGCCCTCCTGCTCGATGAAGTAGCGACGCGACTTGAGAAGGTTGCGCGACTGCAACACCATAGTCTTGGTCTCGGAGATGATGCCGAGGAAGAGCATTCCAGCGCGTGAGTTCGACTCGCCGGCAGTGATGCGGCCCAACTCCTCCTTGGTCGATTGAGCGAGTCGCTCGAAGAGGTTGTCACGCATAATGAGTACCTCGTCGATAGTCGAGAAGTCGTTCGAGGTGAACATATAGATGATGCGCGAGTAGATCTCGTTCACATCGGCATTGATTGACATCAGGTTCTCGGTCTGAATCTTGCTCAAACCGGTGTGGTTGTTGTCGATATGCTCGAACGAAGGTCGTGTGATGTGTACCAGCGACTTGGTCATTTCGTTCAGGTAGTCGAGAATTTGCACATAGTAGAGCGAGAGGTTTAGATCCTTTCCGTATGTGGTACGGAGGGTTGTTGCGATTGAGTACTTGAGGCGACGCTTCTCCTCGTACATCTCGCCGGCCTGCGCTGTGAGCTCCTTCAGCGCCTTGCGATCCTCCTTCATCAGGGCTACGATGGTGCGGTTGTAGATGCGTGTTGTGGCCTTGATGGTCTCCGACACGCCTGTCATTGTGTCGTTGACAAGGTTCTCTCGTACCTCGGCGTCGCTCTTCTTGTTATTGCCCTTCTTCTTTTTAGGCAAGAAGTTCGAGTGGATGAACATATAGACCACAAGCAGTGTGATTGCGCCAAATGCCCATACATCGCCCCACATAAGCAACAAGCCGAGTACGAATGCGATGATGAAACCTCCGAAGCCTGTCACAAACCAACCCATCACCACGGTGAATACGCCGGTGATACGATAGACAGCGCTTTCGCGTCCCCACGCCTTGTCGGCCAACGACGATCCCATTGCCACCATAAAGCAGACGTATGTGGTCGAGAGAGGTAACTTGAGCGATGTACCAAGGGCGATAAGCAACGATGCGGTTGTGAGGTTTACGGTCGAACGAATCATATCGTATGGAGCACCGCTATGCTCGATGTCGGCCCACTCGAAACGCTTCTCCACAAAGTTCTTGACCTTGACAGGTGTAATTTTGTCGAAGAATCGCGATGTGTTGACCGCTGCGCGTACCAATGCACGCGAGAATACCGACGACGAGAACTGCTGATTGCCACCATCGTCACCTGCCGAGGTGAGCGACAACTCGGTCTGCGACACATTCATCGCCTTGCGTGAAGTCCACAAGGTGACGACCATTATAATACCAGAAATGACGATATATATTGTGTTGTTGGAGTTTACCGCAGGCTCTGCCAAGCCGGTCATCATCAACGACACATCGCCTCCGGCAGCCTTTGTTGTGGTGAAGGCCTCCAATCCTGCGATAGGCACACCGATAAAGTTTACGAGGTCGTTACCCGCAAATGCCAACGCCAGAGCGAATGTACCCGAGAGGATTGTTATACGGAGAATATTCACACGGAAGAGCTGCAAGAAGAACAGGAAAAGCGAGCAGCACACCCACGCAATAGCGAGCGCGAGGAGCAGATGCTCGTCGATCCAAGCGACAAATTCGGTGCCTCCGAGCTGCGACTTCAATCCCTTGAAAAGGGCGAAGTAGAGGATTGCGGTGAATGACATTCCGCACCATATAGCACCAAAGCGGCGCAACATCTTCACGTAGCGGAACGAGAATATCAGTCGCGAGATCCACATAACGATGGTACCCATCGTAAAGGCGAGAATTACCGAGAGGAGGATACCCGAGACAATACCCATAGCCTTGGCGGTGTTGATGTAGTTGCCAAGCTCGAGGTATGAGATGTTAGGGTCTGCACCAATCTTGTAGAGAGCCACCGCAATGGCCGAGCCCAGCAAGCAGAAGATGAGCGACACGGTAGTCGAGGTTGGCAGTCCGAGCGAGTTGTAGAGGTCGAGCAGGATGACATTCGCAAACATTACGCTGACATAGAGCATCATCACCTCCTTGAATGTGAATAGCGACGGATGGAACATACCGTGGCGTGCCACATCCATCATACCGCTCGAGGTCAAGGCTCCCACCAAGATACCCACCGATGCCACGAGAAGGATGGTGCGGAACTTGGCTGCTCTCGAGCCTATTGCCGAGTTCAGAAAGTTGACGGCATCGTTGGTTACACCCACATAGAGGCCAGAGATGGCCAGCAGGGCGAGGATGCCAATCATTACATAGTAGATTTCTCCCATTTGAAGTATAGTTTAGGTTTTACAAATTCGTCCTAATCACTACAAAGATAGCAAATATTGATAGTACTGCCAATACCGATAGCTAAATTTAACAATTATTTAACATTGTCCGGCACTATGCAGTTATTCTTCTCCTTTATAATTAACATAGGTATGGCATAGCAATCTCCCTGCCTAATGATTTGTTTTTATAAATTATAATTCATATATTTGCAATCGTAGTGTAGACTAAAACCTAATAACCAAAAGAATATGAACAAGTTTACAAAACTTTTAGTGGCTATTGTTGCGTGCTTAGCATATTCGTGCGCAGTCGATAGTACAGCGGACATTGCGGTCGGCATCGACGGCGGTCAGACATCTGTCACAATCTCGTTGGAGGAGACCAAAACTCACCTCGGCGAGAAGGTTGGTGATTTGTACCCACTCTACTGGAGCGAGGGTGATAAGATTGCCATCAATGGCGTAGCTTCGGAGGCTTTGACCGAGGAGGCTCACGGCAAGACGGTAGCAAACTTTGTTCTCAATGGAGAACTTACTTTTCCTTACAATCTGACCTATCCGGCTCCTGCCGAGGGTGTAGTTGCCGCCGAGGGCAAGCAGGCGGTGACCTTCCTTGCAGTGCAGAACTACAAGGTCGGTACATTTGCCGAGGGCGCAGCTCCTATGTATGCGTTGGTTGCCGAGGGAGAGGCTATTACATTGCAACACCTCTCGGGCCTTCTCTGCTTGGCTCCAAAGGGTGAGGCTACTCTTACCTCGATGAAAATCTCGGCAGCGAAGGGTAAGATTGCAGGTAACTTCGATGTGAACTGTGCAGATGGCTCATTGGTAGCACACGAGGATGCAACCGACACTATTACCGTATCGTTTGGAGAGGGTTTGGTGCTTGGTGCAGAGGCTACACCTATCTATGTGGCTCTTCCGGCAGGTGAGTATGGCGACTTGCTGATCACGCTCCACACCGCAACCGACTCGATGTCTGTCAAGTTCAATAGCGATGGCGAGAAGGCTATCAAGGTGGGTGTTGTTCGCGAGTTTGCTGAGTTAGTATACTCGCCAAATAGTAATCTCCCAGAGGTATTCGAGATCTATGATGAGGCTTCGTTGCGTAGTTTTGCTGCTATGGCTGCAAGCTTCTCCCCGTACAATAGCGCGAAGGTTACTGCGTCGATCGATATGACAGGCAAGGAGTGGACTCCAATCGAGGGCTTTGGTGCTTACACATTCGATGGTGGTAAGGATGAGGGCTTCGAGATTAAGGGTCTGTCGGCTCCATTGTTTGGTATTACCGAGGCTAATGTCAAGAACTTGAAGCTCACCGATGTTAATATCGTTGAGACCGAGATTCCGAATGTTGGTGCTATTGCCCGTTCTATTGTGGGTAATCCGCTCAGCACCCTCTCGAATTGTGCAGTGAGTGGCTCTATCAAGGTTGATTGCCCTAACTATGTGAAGGTTAATAATACCGATAAGGAGTTTGCAACAGGCGGTTTGGTGGGCTGTGCCGTAAATGTCGATGTAGCAAATTGTGTGAACGAGTCTTCGATTGAGATTGTTCAGGTCTTGAAGGAGAGTGAGGCCTACAAAACTTACCCTTGCATCGGTGGTATCGTGGGATATGCTCCGATAACAAACGAAACTGCAGAGTTCAACTTCGTAGATTGCGAGAACAAGGGAAATATCTCAATGAACGAGGTGTCTGACGCAACAGGCGACAGATATCTCACACCGCGTGTGGGTGGTATTATCGGTAATCTTAATAAGGCTTACACCTCGATGAATAGATGTGTGAACCGAGGTAATGTATCGATGGGAGCAATCTGTACAGCGGCCTATTTGGGAGGTGTCGCAGGCTATTGCGGAACACCTGCTATCGATAATTGTACGAATCACGGAACAGTTACCTTATTGGGTAAGGTCCATTCGCTTACTGTTGGAGGCGTGGTCGGATATACAAATGGCGAGCAGCATTTCGATACTTGCGAGAATCACGGTGATATAATCTCCACTGCCGAGGCGGAGGTTGGCGCACTTCTTTGTGGCGGTATAACAGGAACTAACACTTCGAGTGATGCTGCTAACGGTAATCGCTATATAAACAACTGCTTGAATGCAGGCGACATCACGCTCTCTCACACCCAGCCACAGGATGACCATTCGGGTCGCTACACAGTAGCCGGTATTGTGGCTTGGTCGCAGGGCAAGCTCGATGCGAATGTCAATAGTGGCACAATAACCATCAATAGCGCAATGTACGCAGCATCAAACTGCACCAAGAGTCACGGCATTGCCGGTATTGCGGCTTACAAGACCGTTAGTGCAGTTTCGAACAACACAAATAATGGTGCCATCATTCTCAACGGTTCGTTGAAGGTTGAGGATGCTGTATTGGCAGCTGGTACAGCAGTATTTTGCGTGGGAGGTATTCTCGGTTATTCCACACAGACAATGTCGGAATGCTACAACGAGAATTCGTCCATTACAGTGAATGGTACCTACGATGCAGCGCTCTACGTAGGCGGAATGTTGGGTTATGGAGGCAAGATTAATAATCTTACCAACAACTGCCCAATCACCATCTCGTCGACAGCCAAGTTGAAGGGCTTGCTTATGGGTGGTGCTGCAGGATTCGCAAGTGGCTCCTCTACAGGCGCTTCTAACAATGCCGCTATCACCTTCGAGGGTAATGTCGATATGGCAGACTATGGTGATGCAGCTTCGGTTAAGGAGGGTGTAACACCAAATACCAAAGGTTGTGCATTTTTCTCGATTGGCGGTGTTATAGGTCGTGGTGACGGCAGTGTCAAGACCTGTACCAATAATGCTACAGGTACTGTGTCGGTAGGCGGTAGGTTCACAGCTGCGCTTGACGGTAAATATGGTTACACTACTATTGGCGGTGTTGCAGGAACCCTCGCGTCAAGTGCTCACTCGGGATTGAGTAACTACGCAACAGTAAACATCTCATCTACTATTCCGAATGCCGGTTGGAACGAGGAGCCATTTACATTTGCTGGTGTAGTAGGATATGTAACCAACAACCTTACCGATGTAACCAACTATGGCGCATTGAATGTTAGTTCCAAGTGTACATCCGATGAGCCGCTTCGCATTTCGGGTGTCTTTGGTCGTGGTGCGAATGGTGCTACGAACACATATACCAATATTATAAATAAGGGCAAGATTACCATTTCGGCATCTAGTGACGACCACCTCTATGTCAGTGGAATTGCAACACAAAACATCAAATCGGTCTACAGCAATTTGGTTAATGAGGGTGAGATTGAGGTTACCTCGGCAGCTAAATCTAATAATTACGTCATTGTTGGCGGTGTGTTTGCGTGGGCAAATGGTACAGCCTTGACCGCAGCAGGTCCGGTTCGCAATAGCGGAAAAATCACAGTGAAGGGCGTTGGTAGCGAGGTGTATGTTGCAGGCGTTAATGGCAAACACGCTACGACAGCAATGAATACCTATGTCAACACAGGTGATATTGCGGTAGAGCGTGTTGCAGGCTCGACATATCCTATCTACGTGGGAGGTATTTCAGCAACTGCAGCGGTGAATATCGAGAACGCCAAGTGCTACTGTAGCATTAGAGTTGATGACGATCCGAACACCCATATAGGCTGGATTACCGGCGCGGTGCGTTCCGAGACTGTCATAGCTAAAAACTGCGAGCTTGGTGGTAAGTTCCTTGGTGCGTGGGATGAGGAGGATGAGGTCTACGAGGAGACCAAACTCAACTCGTCGAACTACTACAATTATATCTATGGTAGTGGCAACGCCACCGACTGGACAGGCACCGACAACTACGATGGTTGCACGCTCCTCACCTCTGCTCCAACATTTGAATAACCTCTAAAAAGTTACGACTATGAAGAACTATCAAAAACCAGAATTTCAGATTTTCGACATCGTAGCCGAAAGAGGCTATGGCGATAGCGTCGGTCTGCCAGGCTTTGGCACCGATAATGATGAGTTGGTCTACTAATTAAATTGAATGAGCAAGATGAACAGAATAGTAAAATTTTTCTTTTCGGTAGCGGCTCTCTTTGCTGCATCGTGCGCAACTGACGCCACCGAGGATTTTGCCATTCAGTTGGGTGGTGAGCAGACTGCAATTACCCTTTCGCTCGAAAACTCCCGTACCCACATTGCGGGCAAAGTGGGCGAGGAGTATCCGCTCTATTGGAGCGCAGGCGACAAGATTGCAGTGAATGGTGTGGCATCGCAACCACTGGGCGAGGCGGCACACGGAAAGCAGCGTGCTTCGTTTGTAGTTGATGGTGTGGTGGACTATCCACGCAATATCGTCTATCCGGCACCTGCCGAGGGCGTAGTTGCTGCCGAGGGCAAGCAGGTGGTGACCTTCCTTGCGAATCAGACCTACAAGGCAGGTACATTTGCCGAGGGCGCAGCGCCAATGTATGCTCGTGCCGAAGATGAGGGCGATGATGCAGCGTTGCAGCACCTTGCGGGAGTACTTTGCTTTGCTCCAAAGGGTGAGGTGAGCCTCAAGGCGATGGTTATTTCGGTTGATGAGGGTAAACTTTCGGGTAACTTCGATATCGACTGTGAGAGTGGTGCATTGACCGCTCACGCCGATGCTTCGAATAGCGTAACCATATCGTTTGGCGAGGGCTTAACTCTCGGTGCTGAGGCAACTCCTATCTATGTTGCTGTGCCTGCGGGCGAGTATGGCGTGGTTACCGCTACGCTCTACACCGCAACCGACACTATGACTGTGACCTTCACGGCCGAGGGTGAGAAGGCGGTTAAGGCGGGTGTTGTTCGCGAGTTTGCACCATTCGACTACAAGGCAGGAGCAACCAGCGATGTATTCCTCATCTATGATGAGGCATCGTTGCGCCTGTTTGCTGCTAATGCCGATAAGTTTGGCGCCGAGTCAACTTTCAAGAGCGCAAAGGTTGTTGCCGATGTAGATATGACAGGCAAGGAGTGGACCTCAATCCTGAATAAGACCGAGTTCGTGCTCGATGGTGGCAACTACGCCATCAAGGGCCTTACTGCACCGTTGTTCGATACCACAATGGTTTCGATCAAGAACCTTCGCTTGACCGATGTGAACATCGTCGAGAAGGAGAAGAGTGTTGTAGGTGCTTTGGCGCGTGTGATTGCAAGCGAGAATGCAGTGGTGGAGAACTGCTCGGTATCGGGAAATATCGACTTGGCTTGGGAATCGACTCCAGAGAATGTAAATCTCTATGTGGGTGCTATCGTTGGAGTATCAAGCTCAACCAAAGAGTTTAAGAATCTCACCAATAGTGCAAACATTGAAATCTCTGGTAAGTTGGGCTATGTCCTCTATTGCTCGGGTATTGTTTGCGACGCAAAGAACGGCGCAATCACCAATGCTACAAACTTGGGTAACATCAATTTCACCGGTGAGAGTGCAATCACACTTCGATTGAGCGGTATCACCTTCATCTGTCCAACTCTTACCAACTGCGTAAACGGCTCGGCAGATGCAATGCAGGAGAAGGGAGCAATCACCGTGACCGGAAAATTGACAGGTGGCGTGCGTGTGGGTGCTCTTATGCCAGAGTTGGATGCTTTGAGGAGCACTATCAATATTACCAATTGCGCTAATTATGGTGCATTCACAATCAACACTCCTACAACCCTCAGCGAGGTGCAGGCGGGCGGTTTGTTGGGCTTGAACTCGAATGTCGCACGTACCGTAAATGTGAACAACAGCCACAACTACGGTAACATCACCATCACTGCGAACATCAAAGGTAACATCCGTATGAGTGGTATCGTGGGTAATGTAACAGGTAGCACCTATGTACTCACCGAGTGTAGTAATCACGGTGACTTGTCGTTCGACGGTACTAGCAGCGGTGGCGAGATTCGTCTTGCAGGTATGGTTTCGGCGTTGGGTGGCGGCGGCTCGGTTAAGATCGTTAATGGCTACACAAACTATGGCGATATCTCTCTTGGCGAGAAGACTTGCTGCAAAGGAACTAACATCCAGATTGGTGGTATTGCAGGAAACTACTCGGGCTCGATCCATAGTGCCTCGACAGGCATCATCAAGAATGTCGGAAGCATCTCCTACAAGGAGAGTGCCGATAATGCAGTAATAACACGCGTCGGTGGTATAATTGCAGCGGCAAACAAGGCGTTCAATTTCGACAATGCGTCGTTTGTGAACGAGGGTGACATCACCGTTGAGGGTAACTCTAATGGTCACGATCTGACCGTTGGCGGTATCTACGGAAACTCGAGCAAGGCTATCAACAACACTCGTTGCTACTGCAATATCGTAACAACCAATGCCAGCGTTGTAGGTATGATTATGGCAGGAAATTACAAAAGTGCATACCCTGTAACGGCTTCGCATATTGGTGGCGCAATCAGCAAGGAGGGTGGCGAGCCAACACCTATCACCATACTCAACTATACACAGTATGTCTACAACGATGCACCAGATGAGGAGACAATGGTAAATACCGATAAGTGCGGTTGGTTGGCAAGCAAGGATGCCAAGCCGCAGTGGAAGTTCTTGTCGGGTCAGGAGATTGCTACTGCCGATGAACTTCTCGCCTTTGCAGCTCAGGTGGAAGCGGATGCCAATTTGGCCGAGAATGTAGCTCTCGTGGCCGATATCGATATGTCGGGCAAGCAGTGGACTCCAATCGAGGGTTATGCTGGTACTTTCAATGGTCAGAACTTCGCAATCAAAGGCTTGAAGGCTCCGTTGTTTGGTACAACCAAGGCGTCGATTACAAATCTTAAGCTCACCAACCTCGATGTCGAACTCACCGAGGCTAAGGGCGAGTATGGAGTAATCGCTGGTAGCATCAATAATGCAGCTGCATATGTGGCTAACTGCTCGGCATCGGGTAAGATGAAGATCAACCTCGATATGACCGAGGCTATCACCGGTAACGATGGCGATATCGTTATTGGCGGTTTGGTGGGTGTAACCTCTTCGAATGAGGAGTTCTACGACCTTGTAAATGAGATGAACATAGAGATTAGCGGTACCTACAAGAATAGTATCGTTGCAGCTGGACTTATCGGTGCGGGCGAGTCGTGTTCGTTGTCGAGCTCGACAAACCTTGGCTCGATCACCTACAACGGTACAAGTGCAAACCACGTCTTTATTGGTGGTTTGGTTGTGCAGTGCAAGGAGGTTACCGACTGCGTGAATGGTTCGGCCAAGGATGCCAGCCACGCTAAGGGGTCGTTGACTGTCGATGGTAAGACCAAGAATGCCTATGCAGCAGGTTTTGCGCCTACCGTTCGTAGCAGCATCTCGCTTGTGCGTTGCCACAACTATGGCGCAATCACCTATACTGCCAATGCTGCTACAGGTGGCACAACTATACTTGCGGGTGCTGTTGGCTACTGCTCGCCATCTACAGCACAGTTGTCGCTCGATTCGTGCATAAACAACGCCCCTATCTTGGTGGATAACTCTGTTGTCGGCGGCGACTTGAAGGTGGGTGGTATTGTTGGTCACCTCGGTGGTAGCGTTCCGATTATCATACTCAATGGCTACACCAATACGGGCGACTTCACCATCAATCCAGCAAGTGTTGCATCGAGCAAGGGCGTGCAGGTTGGCGGTATGATTGGTAACTACTCGTCTACTTGGACCGAGACCTCTACCGGTACACTCCGCAATAAGGGTAACATCACCTACGCTGGAGCGTCGTCTACAGGCTCTACAGTTCGCATCGCAGGTATGTTGGCTGCTATGGCTAAGGTTCCGCCAACCAGCCTCAAGATGGTCAATACCGGTAATCTCAGCGTAACAGGTACAGGTAAGGATGTCTATGTAGGCGGTATTGTCGGTGCTGGCAAGGTTGTCGAAAATGCCGATTGCTACTGCGAAATTTACGCTCCTGATGCTACAGACGTGGGTTGGATAATGGCGGCAGCTCGTACATCGACACTCGTTGCCAAGAATTGTCGTGTCGGTGGTCGCAATATTACTGGCTGGGACGATTCGGATATGGATCCTGTGGCAAAGGGTATAAGGATTGTCGAGAGCAACTTTATGAACTATATATATAGCGGAGGTAGCCAAACCGATTGGACCGGCACCGATAACTATGATGGTTGTAGCTTTCTCTCGTCAAAACCACAGTAGAAAATCGTTCTGATAAGTTCTTTTTGCACGAGCGCTTCGGACTCCAAATTCCTCACATAGCTCTACTATGCTGCGGATTTGTCGCCTCGCGTCGCACAAAAATAATCTTATCATAAGCGATTTTCGGGCGGAACGAAGATATTAGAGAACTTAACGAATTTAGGGAGATTAGGGATAGCGCAATCTATCCTTAATTTCCCTAAACTCCTTAAACACCCTGTTTTCCCACTCTTTTCTATATCGCAATCAGACTCATTCACAGCGAGATATGGTTTGCGCTAAAACTTTTTTCTGTGGAAATTTGGAATTCTCATTTATTTGCCCTACCTTTGCACCTGCAAACGCGAGAAACTTCATTCGAAAGTAAAGATACATCGCGGGGTGGAGCAGCTGGTTAGCTTGCCGGGCTCATAACCCGGAGGTCGGAGGTTCGAGTCCTCCTCCCGCAACTAAACAAAGAGAGAACAGGTCAACGACTTGTTCTCTCTTTGTTTTATCTGCGTGGAGGGAGGAGGGCGAGAACCGTAGGTTCGGACAATCCGAGCAGCGAGAGCAGAGTGAGCTTGCGCACTATGCCGAGTCGCGAGAGATTGAGGACAAGCGTAGCGCAGTCAATCCTCCTCCCGCAACTCACGAGAGATAATCGAAAGATTGTCTCTTTTTTTATCTTTTTCATTTTTTTGTAATTCACTGAAATAGGTCGATAATTTAGTTTCTATCTCTATTTTATATATAGCGGTATCTTTGGGTTCTATACTACCGAATGCTCTAGTATTTAAAGGGGTTAGCACCTCTTTAATAAATTCGGTTATTCCTGCATCATTCATAATCGTGATAATTTAATACTGTGTTTTAGTTTAGTAAAGGTAAGAATTTTTACGATTCGCACTAACTCTAATGGGGATATTTTTTTGATTTTTAGGGATAAAACTCACCCATTCTTCCCCAATCTGCAAATAACATAGTTTTGTTTCAATATTGATTTTTAAGAGAGTTTTGCTCAATTTTGCACCATAGGTGTTGGTCTTTTGTGAAAAGTTTTCTAAATTTGCTCTCGCTATGATGCTCGTAATGAGCTGATATAGCAGACATAGAAAGTGTTTTCGCAGTCCCGAATAGAAAATCTGACAGTTTTCAAATGCGATGGGATAACGAACAGCACCTATTTCTTGTATATATGCTATTGGTGTATCCCTACACCAGTGTATTGCTGTATACAGGTGTGGGGTATAGTATCGTTTATTATCGCAGGGTTTTGTCAGAGCCTCTATTCGATGAACGAAATCAGCTCCACACTTTCTTTTTTTACAAATCAACCATATAGGAGCATATGGTTTTGAGAGGATATAGAACTCAAAACAGAGATGCTTATGAAAAGAAATGAACAAGGGGAGTATCTCATCCCTAAAATCGAGATGCAGGTAATCAAAGTAGAACTAGGTTTTGCTAGTTCATTCGAAGATCCAACTGAAAAACCTGAACAGGATTGGTACATAAATGATTAAAATCTCAATTCTATGAAGAGAACTTTATATCTGATTGCAGCCCTTCTTATGCTGGGCAGTTGCGATGATTCTGCAGAGCAGAATAGCGTTTCCGTAGTTGAAATAATTGCTCCTACAACGATTTACGCATCTGTCGAGGAATTAAGAGAGCTGGATGCTGAATCTCGCACATCTATCGATAAGGATAACCATATCTATTGGAGTGCCAACGATGAAATCTCATATTTCCCGGGGGTGACATCCAATTTGCAGTATCGCTTTACTGGCGAATCTGGTGATAAGGGTGGCTCGTTTGAAAGGGTAACTACAAATTCAGGTGTAGGCGAGCCTTTGGCTTGCAACTATGCAGTATATCCCTATGTCGAGACTACTACCATCTCAAATACAGGTTTGATTTCGTTTGAGTTACCCGCTACACAGATCTATGCCGAGGATTCGTTTGGATTGGGTGCGAATACAATGGTTGCGGTAACCGAGAATACCAACGATGAATCACTATCATTTAAGAATGCCTGCGGATATCTTAAATTGCAACTATATGGCGATGATGTGACGGTTAAGACCATCACATTCGAAGGAAATAACAACGAGAAAATTGCCAGCTCGGCAACGATTACTGCTGCTTATGGAGGTGTCCCCTTGGTGGCTATGACGGATACAGCAACCTCTGCCATTACGCTCGACTGTGGCAATGGAGTAAGATTGAGCAGTGATCCTGCAAATCCTACCGCTTTTTGGTTTGTGGTTCCCGAAACAACTTTTGAGGAGGGATTTACTGTAAAGATTACCGACATCAATGGTGACATCTGCGAAAAATCGACCTCGAATGCTATCTCCATCGAGCGTAATGCAATTCAGCCTATGAGGGCAATTGTGGTAGAATGTACAGGGTATAATGTTTCGAATATTCCAGATGATGAAATTTGGTACACATCTAGTGATGGAAATATAGTAGAGCCATATGCAACTGATGTATTTGGAGCAAATATCGTATCTAATACATATGAGAACGGAATAGGCGTTATTAAATTTGACGGAGATGTGACACAGATTGGTAAAAATGCTTTTAAGAAATCTAAAAACCTGAAGAGTATTACGATTCCAGACAAAGCTACATATATAGGAGAAGCAGCCTTCTATTACTGTAGCGAATTGGTAAATGTTGTTATCGGTAAAGGGCTTATTTCTATTGGGGATGCAACATTTTATAATTGCAGTAATCTTGCAAATGTAACAATACCTAATAGCGTTACTGATATTAGAGGTGGGGCCTTCTCTGGCTGTACTTCCTTACCAGTAATAGATAATATAAGATATGCTGATACCTATTTAGTAGAAGTTGTGGATAAAAACCAAACTTCGTATTGTATCATAAATGGGACTAGATTTATTGGAGATTATGCATTCTATAATTGTGGTAGTATGACAAGCATAACAATTCCTGATAGTATTACTACGATTGGAGCGAATGCGTTCTATGCTTGTAATAAACTAGCAGGTGTAAATGTTCATATATCAGATTTGGCGAAATATTGTATTTTCAACACAATGTATGAAATCCCAGGCCAAAAGCATCTTTTTGTCAACGAATGTGAACTTACAGAATTGACCATTCCCAATAGCGTAACCTCGATTGGGAGTTTTGCATTTTCCGGTTGCAGTTATATTACAAATATAAGTATTCCCGATAGTGTCACTTCGATTGGAGAATCTGCATTCCGTGGGTGTAGTAGCCTGACAAGCATAGCTCTTCCAAATAGAATAACCTCAATTGAAGATTGTACATTTTCTAGATGTATCAAACTTACTGATATTACTCTTCCTTATGGCATTTCTTCAATCGGGAAATATGCATTTTATCATTGTGAAGCACTAATTATGTTAATCATTCCAGATAGTGTTATATCGGTAGATAGTGCTGCGTTTTCATATTGTTACAATCTGAAAGAGATGACAATTCCTGACAATGTCATGTATATTGGAGAGGAAGAGACCTTCTATTATTGCACTTCGTTAATAAGTGTGACGGTTGGTAATGGTGTTTCTTCAATTGGTAATATGGCATTCAGTGATTGCTATTCACTAGCAAGCTTAACGATTGGCAATCGTGTTTCCTCAATTGGATATTTTGCTTTTGACAATTGTATATCATTAACAAGTGTTGTGATCCCAAATAGCGTTACTTCGATTGGAAGGAGTGCATTTGCAAGATGTCCATTGCTAACAGAGATAGCTATACCTCACGGTATAACCACTATTGAAGATGGAACTTTTGTTTATTGCCTCTCGTTAAAAAATGTAACCATTCCTGATAGCGTTACTTCGATTGGCGAGAGCGCTTTTGAGTATTGTAGTAGTCTAACAACTATAATTATTCCAAATAAAGTTACTTCGATTGGGGGGTATGCATTCAGTAGTTGTGAATTGCTGACAGATGTATATTGTAAACCGGTCGTACCGCCTACGGGTGGGCCTGAGATGTTTGGTAATCATCATTCAGCATTCAAAATTTATGTACCAAGTAGCTCAGTATATGCGTATAAAGCATCAGAGAATTGGAGCGATTATGCTGATTACATTAAGCGTCACAACTTTTAATTTATTTATTAACCTATAAAATATTAAATCTATGAAGCGTTCTAAAATATTTGATGTTGCAATTATTTTACCATTCAGAGGAGGATCTGATAAACAGGAGTATAAGGATGGAAAATTATATTTGTACTCTGTTGATAATTATCAGGATACAGTAGTTGTACACAATACATCTTTCGAGAAAATCTTTGGAGTTCCCAAATATCAATACTTTCAAAGAAAGTGTAATTTTTCTCGAAGACTTCCCATTGTGAAAGTTTCATATAAAGACCGCTCTATTTATCGTCGTGTAGAATTATTAAGTGTTGATAAGTTTACAAGTAAATGTGCTGCATTAACAAATAAGTCACTGGGGGAATTATCTCGCATCGAAAAGCAAAAGAATGGAGAAATTAGAGTGGATAGACCTGATGACAAATCTGAGGTTCTGATTACAAGAGGATGTCGGTTTATGTATTATTGGCATCACCCAAATAGCGCTACTAGAATGTCTTTTCGCATAGGTTTGCCCTCGCTTATTATAGGTGTAATATCCTTGCTCTGTTCCTTGAAAGATCCCATTTGCGAGCTATCGTGCAAAATATGTAAATTTATTTGTGAGCAAATTTAATCATCATCACCCACGAGTCTCTCTCGTGGGTGTTTTTGTGATGATTCTTCCCTGTTTACTGGCGAATCTCAAAAAGAAGCGCTATATTCGCCTCATAATCCGATAGTTACATAAAATAGATAGATTATGAGAGTAGTGATTTTAGCAAGAGTTTCAACTGACAAGCAAGAGTATCAAAGGCAGGTGGTGGAGTTGACTGACTATTGGAAGTACGGAATGGTGACGGCAGTTAGCGCAAAAATATCGCTGTTTACCCCCGTTGTAGCCCCGCCACAGCGTCAAATTTTGCCGATTCTGATATTTTTGTTACATTTGTGTTCAAAATATTACATATGGTCATATTTATGTCGCCATTTGATGATTTTCCCGTTATAAAACAACAAAACTTATATTGTGAAGAGGATTTTTGCGGTTTTGATGTTGATGTGCGTGTTTGGAGTGACCCTAGCACAAGAGATTGAATTTACAGCAGACAGACCAGGCGCATCGACTGGTCCTGGTGTTGTGGCACGCAAGGTTGTGCAGCTCGAGCAAGGAATCCAGTACGATGGCGATGGTGCAAAGGGGCAGTTTACATTCAGCAATACGCTCCTCCGCTACGGTCTGTTCGATGGCGTGGAGGTGCGCTTGGGTGGCGATGCCTTCATTCACCACAACGAAGCGAAGTGGAACGCAGCATTCTCAGGACTTACGCTCGGAACGAAGATTCGCTGCTTCGAGGGCAGAGATGCCATTCCTGCAATTTCGTTGATGGCAAATCTCGCTATACCCGGCACAGGCAACAATGGCTTTGTGGTGGAGCATCTCGCACCTTCCATCTATCTCCTCTTCGATAATCCCGTAAATGATTGGTTCAGCATCGGTTACAATGTGGGAGCCGAGTGGGATGGCGTTACCCCTGCACCTTCGGCATTTGTGGCACTGTGCTTCGGTTTCTCGGTAACCGAGCGACTTGGCGCATTTGTCGAGAGCTACAACAACTTCGCACGCGGTAACTGCCTTTATGGCGTAGACTTCGGCTTCAACTATATGGTACACGAGCGTGTGCAGCTCGACCTTGCAGCCTCTCTTGATGTGCGTCAGCCAAAGCAGTGCTGGGCGCTCAGCTGCGGTGTGGCGTGGCAGATCAACAACCCAAAACGATAGATTAGAGATAATCCAAACGACAGAATATGATGACTAAAGCTGAAAAGTTCAAGAAACAATTGGCCCGTGTATTCGATAGTAACCTCCACACCCATCAGTGGGAGAACTATGTCGATTATGCGATTATCGGCCTGATTGTCCTCAGCACATTGTCGCTCTTTGTTGCGACGTTCGAGATTTCGCCCCTCTGCGAGAAGGTGTTGCAGATTATTGACTATGTGACCGTGGCGGCCTTCACCGTCGAGGTAACACTGCGTATATGGGCAGCAGACGAGATTGACGAAAACTACAAGGGTTTCTGGGGCAGAGTGCGCTACTGCTTCTCGTTCTACGGACTGATAGATATACTCTCGACCTACACCTTCTATCTGACATTCTTTATACCGGGACTCAACTACTCGCTGCTCAAGTCGTTGCGCGTGTTGCGTCTGTTGCGCATATTCCGCTATATGCGCTCGTTCCGATTGGTGCAGCAGGCCATCTCTTCGAAGTCGAAGGAGATGCTCATCTCGTTGCAGTTCCTGGTGATTGTCACCCTGATGCTCTCGTTCGTACTATTCTTCTACGAGCACGCAGCGCAGCCCGAGGTCTACAACAATGGTATACGCTCGGTGGTATGGGCCTTTGCGCAGTACATAGGTGACCCGGGAGGTTTTGCCGATACTCCGCCTATCACGTTGGTCGGTCGCATCATTGCCTGCATCATCGGTCTGCTCGGAATAGCCCTCTTTGCAGTGCCTGCCGGTTTGATTGGCGCAGGCTTCTCGGAGGCTATGGAGGAGGAACTCCACAAGGATGTTATCGAGAAGAATACCGACAAATTACACCGTGCCTTCGAGCGCAAACTCGACCGCCCTACGGGATATCAGGTGCTACCTCCATACCTCTCGATATGCGATATCCAGGCGCGTATGGGTATGAAGGAGAATGATATTTTCGATGCTGTGGAGGCATCGGAGGTGTTCCGCATCGTAAACCTTGCGGCTACACAAACCTCCGACCAGCATCCGCAAGACAAGTTGGCGATCGAGTACTTCGTCAAGAATCGCCCTTACGGTTGCTGTATCGACCGAGGCTCGAAGATAACCATTGTCTCACCGTCGAGTCTTGTCGATCCGTGCTCGGGCTACTTTGCCTACTATCTGGCACTTATTGGAGGCTTCAACTACATCAGTCGCGAGGTTGGTGAGTTGCGCCCATATCGCTCGTACTACATCTTCGAGGATCGAAATAATGTGGATGATAATCTGCCGCTCTATATGGAGGACTTGGAGTCACTGACCTCGCGCGAGGGCAGCTGGACTCTCACCTTCCTTGCGGCGAGTGGAGCCAACGAACCTACCTATCCGACCATCTTCCACTTCTCGGCAGGAGGCAAGAAGGGAGATGAGAGCTTCGATGGCGAAAACCTTCTTGTGCAGGATATGGAGAGGTATCGAGCAATCTATGAGGAGTTGTCGGCGAAGTTGATGGAGGAGTACGAGATGGCTTCCGACCATCAGCGATACCACACCGCCGCCTCGCCAAACCACTATCTGCGTAAGTTTAGCGAGGGCAAGGGCTGCAAGAACAATATCGTGCTCCGCGTGGCTTGGAGTGCTTGCTTGTGGGATATGCGCCGCATCGCCATTGCCAAGACCATTGCCGATGCACTCAATCGCCACATCGAAGGCGAGGTCAAGCACTACTCCGCAGACCTCAAAGCGAAAAAGTGCGGTTATTAACAACAAAAGTAAAAATGGCTAAACATATTACATTGGCTATCACTAAGATAGGTGATTTGTTGCTCGAACAGAAGATAACAACTGGTGCAGATGGTAAGGTTATCGAAGGTATTAATCTTGTCATCCCCGAGTATCAACGCCCCTACAAGTGGAACGCTCGAAATGCCGTGCAGTTGCTCGATGATGTTATCGAGGCCCGTAACAATAATAAGGAGGTCTACAGAGTGGGAACGCTGATTCTCCACCACGGTACCAATGGATATAATATAGTGGATGGACAGCAGCGAACAATAACCTTTGCATTGTTGCTCTATGCTTTGTACGAACTTGAGACCGATCTATCGAAGAGAAGAGAGATAAAGTTTCTCGAACAAGAGACTTTCGACAATCTCTATAGTCGTCGCAATATTCCCCTCAATCTCAACGCCTTTAGGCGTAGGGTAGACAAGGGAGGTGAGAATAACGACCATCGGGCCGATATGCTCAATCTGCGTGAGTTTATCGAGCAGCAATGTGAACTTGTTGTGGTCATCACTGATGATCAATCGGAGGCCTTTCAGTTCTTCGATTCGCAGAATGCGCGAGGCAAGGCCCTCTACCCGCACGATCTGTTGAAGGCGTACCATCTTCGCGAGATGAACGATGTGGCACCCACCGAAGTCGAGACCATTGTCAAGATGTGGGAGAGTTTGCCCCAGAACCAGCTTAACTACCTCTTTGGGCAGTGTCTCTATCGCCTGAAAGAGTGGATAAATGGCGAATGGGCCGACAAACTCGATGAACGGAGCCTGCATATGTTCAAGGGTGTATGCAAGGCATCGAGCAGCCCCTATGCGCAGTTCTACAAGAGTGCCTATGCCTATGCACGCTATGTGCAGGGCTCGGCGATGCCCTTTGTGTCGGGTGCGCGTGAGTTGGCACCATTTCAGCTCAACACTCCTGTCATTGCAGGTCGACCATTCTTCGAGTTTACACAACACTACTATGCTATTCTCAAGGATATCGAGGATAATAGCAAGTATGTCGGCTTTTATGTGCAAGACAATAGCATAGTAAAAACGCTCGATCTCTATTTCAATAAGGGTACGGGTAACAATATCGTGCGACTAATGTTTAATTTGGCATTACTGCTATATGTCGACAGATTTTGTCCTGCCACGAAGCCGAGCAAGGAGGATGTCGCACTTTTTGAGCAGCAGTTCCTCATCTACGCCTTTGCTTGGGCCTATTCGTTGCGTGCACAGTACGATCATCTTGGGTGGCATTCGGCGCAAAACTACATTCTTGGCAGAGCTAGAGAGAGGAAGAATAGCTTTAACCTCTACCGTACAATCCTTGCATCAGATACTCCGGTTTCGTTATTGAGTACGCTCGACAACAAACTAACACCATTGACACAAGCCGATTTGAGTGATAGCTGCAAAGGCTGTGATATTGGCAAGATGGATGAGATGGATGCGGATAGTGGAGTATATAGGCACTACCTCCATTTCCTGAAGGAGAATAAATTTTTGATTGATCAACCAACAAAGAGCGATAATGAGTTATAATCTACCCCTTAACGATTGTTCGATATACGATATATATTGTGCTGAGCAGGTGCAATATGCCATTCCTATCTACCAGCGAAACTATGCGTGGGGGAGTGGGGAGATTCTGGATCTCATCGGAGATGTTAATCAGGCTCGATTAAACAACAATGCCCCCTACTACATAGGCACTCTGGTGACATATAAGCGTGATAGAAATATCTATGAGGTAATCGATGGTCAGCAACGACTGACAACTATATACTTGATACTCCAAGCCTTAGGGGTTGAGTGCGTAAGCCAGCTCACCTATACTGCGCGTTCGGTGTCGGCCTCGACGCTCAAGAATTTGCACGAACGCAAAGGTGCTGTAGATCAAGGAATAATCGAAGGATTTGAGATTGCCAAGGCTGCGATTAGAGCCCTCGATGATGAGAATAAGTTCCGTGAATATTTCTGCAAAAATGTGCATATCATCCACTACGAGGTGCCACAGGATGTCGATTTGAATCACTACTTCGAGGTGATGAACTCGCGTGGCGAGCAGCTCGAGATGCACGAGATTGTAAAGTCACTCCTTGGCAGCTTTCTGGAAAATGATGGAGATAGAGCAAAATTCTACCACGTGTGGGAGGCGTGTAGCGAGATGGGTATCTACATACAGCACAAGTACGCTTACACGGAGGTTTTTGGCTCCCTGTTGGATAATTTTGTGATATCGAAATTTGAAAATATTCCACTGCAGGATGCGAAAGCAGGCAAGCGGAGTATCAAGGAGTTGATGTCGCAGTCAATAGGCGAGGTCGACGAAAAGGGAGTCATAGATAGGAACGATCAATTTCAGCCGATTATTGACTTTCCGAACTTTCTGTTGATTGTACTCAAATTGACATTGACGAAAGGCGGTTGGGGAGCGAAAACCTGCGTGCTCGACGATAAGGAACTATTGAGGGAGTTTGGTAAGGTTTTGAGCTCGGAGAAGGTTGCGAACAACAGCGCAGAGTTTGCTCGTCAATTTCTCTTCAATCTGCTGAAGGCTCGCTATCTCCTCGATAACTATGTGGTGCATCACGAAGTCGACCAGAATGAGAGCGAGTGTCGCAATCCCTGGAAATTGCAATACTACCATAAGTTAAAAAGTGGTCACGACCTGAAAAACTTAGCCGGCGATACCAGTATGCAAGAGGAGTTGGTGCATCTGCTCTCTATGTTTGAGGTGACCTTTACCCCTCGTCAGCGCAAGAACTACCTGTTCTATATTATGGTATTCTTGTTTAAGGAGTTTCCGGGTGGCAACGGTGATAAAAGCTCTGTCAATGGGGCCTATCTCCAATTCTTGCGGAAGCTTTCACATAAGTATTTCCACGATATATACCTCAATTCGAATGCGCTAACTTCGAACAAGCAACCAAAGCCGGATGCCTTTGATGGTGCAATCCTCAGCGGTGATACGTTAAGCGTAGAGATAAAGAATAGGAGGGTGAGCGAAGATTTTTGTAAAGTGTTTGAGCCGGGGTCATACAATGTTCCGCTCTATGTATTCAACTACACCGACTATATGCTTTGGAGAGCCTATAACGAGCGAATGCGAGGTAAAGAGTATAAGAAGGAAACGAGTGAGAGAAGGCAATTCTTTGATGAGCTGGGATGTAGCGACTTCGATTTAATTCCGTTCAAAGAGTTCTATTTCTCGCGCACACGCAAGAGTCTCGAACACTTCTATCCGCAGGCCAAGGAGTCGGAGAGGATAGTCTCGCACGAAGAGTTGAACTGCTATGGCAACTTCGCGATGATTGGAGCCGAGGCGAATAGCTCGGGTTCCAACTTGGACCCACAAGCAAAAATCAAGATATATGTCGACAAGAAGTGGAGCCAGATTAGTGTAGCCTCGCTCAAGTTCAAGATTATGATGCAAATGTGCGCTGACAAGAATTGGTGGGGTAGCGAAGAGATTATAGAGCATCAAGAGCGTATGCTCAAGATACTATTCCCATCAAGCATTGCTTGATGGATGCGCCTACCGTAGGCTTGTGTGGAGTATTGAGCCATTGACTACTCACTACTCACTATCTCTTGACCTCTTTGTAGAGTTTGTCGCCGCGGCGAACAACCTCTACGGTCTTAATCGAGCAGACATCGCCCTGCTTGACACCCTCGACAACCTGCTCGTTGAGAACGATGCCCTCCGCCTTCTGCTCCACAACACCTGTGGTTTCGCCCATTATGAGGATGTCGTCGCCCTCTGCCAAGGTCGAAGCCTCGACGGTAATCTCGGCTACGCCAATATTTTTGAAATAGTTGGTAATCTTACCCACATACTCCTTGCGGTGGGTTGCCGATGAACCATAGGCGTTGGTGTGCTCGACAATGCGTTTGTGGGCATAGTAGCCACCCCAGAAACCACGATTGAAGACACGCAGTAGTCCCTCCTTCAACTCTTCGGCAGCCTCGCGAGTGTACTCGCCCGCCTCAATCAGGCGCAATGCCTTGTCGTAGGCCTCGACCACACGCTTGACATACTCGCCACCGCGTGCGCGACCCTCAATCTTCAGCACCCGCACACCTGCTGCGATAAATTGGTCGAGGAAGTCAACCGTGCAGAGGTCCTTTGGTGAGAGGATGTAGCGTCCGTCGATATCGAGCATCTCGCCTGTATCCTTGTCCTGAATGGTGTACTTGCGGCGACAAATCTGTCGGCAAGCACCTCGATTGGCCGAGCAGGCGGTCTCGTGCTCACTAAGGTAGCATTTGCCCGAAATAGACATACACAACGCACCGTGTGCAAACATCTCAATCTCGACCAACTCGCCCTTTGGACCACGAATATCCTGCTCGACGATGGCTTTGTGTACCTCAGCAATCTGCTCGAGCGAGAGTTCGCGTGCCAGCACCACAACGTCGGCCCACTGCGAGAAGAACTTCACCGCCTCCGAGTTCGATATGTTGCACTGCGTCGAGATATGCACCTCGACACCTGCGTGGTAGGCGTAGGTTATAACCGCCAAATCCGATGCGATGATGGCATCGACACCCACAGCCTTCGCCTTGTCGACCACCTCGTGCATAGTCTGCAACTCATCATCATAGATGATGGTGTTGACCGTGAGGTAGGTCTTAACGCCCGCTGCGTGGGCAATCTCGACAATCTGCTCCAGGTCCTTTTCGGAGAAGTTGGCAGCCGATGCCGCACGCATATTGAGGCGACCGATGCCGAAGTATACCGAGTTTGCACCGGCATTGATGGCTGCGTGCAACGACTCGTAGCAACCAACCGGTGCCATTATCTCTATATCTGTTCGTTTCATTGTGTTGGAAAATCGTTCCGGTTGACTCTTTTTGCACCTTACTTGTAGCGTAAATGCTCATTTACGCCTAGTAAACTGTGCTTTCTGCTACTGCGTAACGCACAAAAATAGCCTAACCGCCTCCGATTTTATTGTTAATGTTATTTTTTAATTCTTTAACTCTTTCTGCCTATCAAGTTCTCGGCATAGCGTCGCAACTCGGTGGTGCGCTCCTGTGGCGCGTCGAGGTGGTCCAATATGCTGAGTGCTCGCTGGAATCTCTGCGATATCTGCTGCTCGACCCTTGCCGCCACGCCTAACTCATCGTAGAGTGCCTTGATTGTGGCAATCTTCTCGGCATCGCTTAGGTCGCTGCGCAGATGGGTAGAGCGCAACACCTCGCGCTGCTCCTCGTTGGCACGCGAGAAAGCCTCGACCATAAGGATGGTCTTCTTGCCCTCGATGATGTCGCCACCAATCTTCTTGCCGAGTCGCTCGTCTCCATAGCTGTCGAGCAAATCGTCCTGGAGCTGGAATGCCAAACCCACCTCGCGGGCAAAGTCGTAGAGGTGTTTGCAGTCGCTCTCCGATGCACCGGCAAGGATGGCTCCAATGATGGCAGAGCCCGCCAAAAGAGCTGCGGTCTTGAGCTCAATCATTCGCATATAGTCGACCACCGAGACCTTCGTCTGGGTCTCGAAATCCATATCGAACTGCTGTCCCTCACACACCTCGGCAGCCATCTTGTTGAACCACTCGAATATGTTCGAGAGTCGCTCCGAGGAGGTGCGTTGCAGATGGTTGTATGCCAAAATCAACATAGCATCGCCCGAGAGAATTGCCACATTCTCACCCCACTTGGCGTAGACCGATTCGCGACCACGACGCACTGCGGCATTGTCCATAATGTCGTCGTGAAGAAGGGTGAAGTTGTGGAAAATCTCCACCGCCATAGCGGGCATTATTGCACGCTCGATATCCTCCTTGTAGAGGTTGTAGGTGAGCATCAGCAGTGTGGGGCGGATGCGCTTGCCGCCCATCTCCAAGCCATACTTGATTGGCGCATAGAGGCGCAAAGGCTCCTCGGGGGTGGGCATCTGTGCAATGTGTCGCTCGAAGAGAGCCAACAACTCGCTGTTGGTGTATAGTTTCATATTCTCTATTTTGCTTTTCTGATTCGGTCGAGCTCGGCAATGCGCTGGTACGCCAACTTCTTAACCTCGTTCCATTCGTAGAAGTGAGGTGCTACACTCTTGATTGGCAACTCCACATCGCGCTCGTTCAGCAGTGGGCGCACGAGGATTTTACCCTCCTTGTTGCGGTAGATGACGAACATAATGTTTGCCGCCTTTGGTGTGATCTTGTAGCCTCGCCAATGCTCTGCCACATAGTCGACATTTTCGTTGCCCTTGCCGAAGTAGAGTGGCATATTCTCCAAGCCGAAGATATTCTGCAGAGGGATGAGGTTGAGGTCGTGACCGAAGATGAAGTGTGCGTTTGCATCGCACTTGCCAGAGATGTGAGCCTCGACCTGCTCAACGATATAGTCGACCAGGATGTGACTCTGCCACATATTGTTAGCCAAGATTGGATGTGCAGCCGAGCCACAGCGGTAGTGCCAAGCGCAGTTTTCGTGCTTGTAGATGATGTAGCGCTCGTCAGCGGTGAAGACCTCGTCAATGAGCGTGCGGTCGAGCTTGCCAAAGTTTTGTGCAAAGGCCATACGCTTGTAGATGTCGGTCATAATCTTGAATGGCTTCTTCTCGGGGAACATCGCAAAGAATCGCTCTGCGTCGGTGAAGAGGGCCTTGTGTGCGTGGCTCAAATCCTGACGAGAGCCCCAATCTACCAACTTGGCATTGATCTCACCCTTGAGGAAACTCTTGTACATCTTCTCCTGCTCGGCAGGGTAGAGCTTGTTGTTGGCAGCCTTCTGTGGGCGGATGATGCCTACGGTGCGCTCCGAAGCCTCCATCGAGTTGTTGAGGCGAGGGTTGAGCTCCTTGAGTCCCTGGTTGAAGCCCACCATACTCATTGCGGCACGCAACGATGTCGACGCTACCGAGGCTACCTTCGCCTCGCTCTTGAAGAGTGCAGGGAATCGCTTGGCGTAACGCTTTGCGAGTTCGCGGTGCTGATTGAATCCAACCGACGAGAGGTCGCCAATGCGATCTTGGTGATGCTCATAGTTCCATATCATAAACTCCTTGACCTGCTTGCCGAGTGGGGTGAGCAGTCCCGCCTTGTCGGCCTCGGTGAAGTAGCGGTAGGTGTCGAGCGGGTACGACGGATCCGACTCGAATCTCGAACCGTGACGCATATAACCGGTGATGAATACGGGTTTATAGCCCTTTGGAGCAGAGATCTTCTCGGAGGTAAAAATCTCGCCTGTGTAGGTGGTCATTGTTGGTACTACGATTCGCGGATTGGCATCAATCTCCTCGCGTGAGGTCTGTGCCGAAAGCGAGAATGCCGCCAATGTAGTGAGGGTTAATAGAATAATGCGTTTCATTTTGTGTGACATTTTGTATTTTCAAACCACAAATATAGTAACGAAATTGCTAATTGGCAAACCTATGGCGACAAATTTCGCAGGAAGTGACTGAAAGTCAAAATTTATGCAATAGCCCTGGCTAAAATTTTGCAGAATGGAAAAATAGTTGTACATTTGAACGATATTTTAGCGCGTAAATCAACTAACTATAAAACTACTGTTATGAAAAAACTTGTATTCGGAATCGACATCGGTGGTACAAACACCGCGTTTGGTCTTGTAGATGAGAGTGGCGAGATCTTCGCAGAGTCGACCATTTCAACTCGTAAGTACACCCACTTCGACGACTATCCTCGCTATATCGAGGATTTGGCTGCAGCGATGCACGCATTGCTCAACAGCGTAGATTTCAAGTTTGAGTTGTTGGGTATCGGTGTAGGTGCGCCTAACGCAAACTACTACAAGGGTACAGTCGAGATTCCGTCGAATATGTGGAAGTATACCGACGAGCAGATTGCTGCAGGTGCGAAGGAGGAGGATCGTATGTTCAACTTCTCGGAGGATCTGGGCAAACACTTCGAGGGTGTTCCTGTCTACATCACCAACGATGCCAACGCTGCAACCATCGGTGAGATGGTATATGGCGGTGCAAAGGGTATGAAGAACTTCATTATGATTACTCTCGGTACAGGTGTCGGCTCGGGCTTCGTTGCCAATGGCGAGATGATCTATGGTCACGATGGCTTTGCAGGTGAGTTTGGTCACGTAATCGTTGAGCGTGGTGGTCGTCAGTGCGGTTGTGGTCGTAAGGGCTGCTTGGAGGCATATACATCGGCGGGCGGTATCAAGCGTACTGCATTCGAGTTGATGGCTACAATGAATGACCCTTCGCCTATTCGTGAGTACTCGTTCGACCAGCTCGAGGCTGCTATGCTTTCGCGCTTTGCTGCTGAAGGCGACCCTATCGCCAAGGAGTGTTTCCGTCTCACAGGTCAGAAGCTCGGATATGCTTTGGCTGACGCTGTTACCATTACTTCGCCCGAGGCTATATTCCTCTTCGGAGGTTTGGCAAAGGCCGGTGATTTGATATTCGGTCCTATCAAGCACTATATGGAGGAGAATATGCTCATCACCTTCAAGAATAAGGTGAAGGTGCTCCCAAGTGAGTTGCAGGATAAGAATGCCGCTATCCTCGGTGCTTCGGCACTGGTTTGGCAGGCTAAGCAAACCGCCTAAAAGGGCAATTTTTGCGTTGAACTACGGATGGCGAAATGCTCACATAGGTCTACTATGCTGCGCTTTCGCCACCTTGTTCGCCTTGAAATTTTACCTTTTATACGATTTGCAAAGAGTATCTGTTAACTTAAATTCCTAATATGAAGAGATTTGTAACGCTTAGTTTGGCGTTTGTTTTTGCTTTGTGTGCGTGCGTGTGCGCCCACGCGCAAGGCAAAGATGCTACGCAGAAAGATTGGGCAAAGTTCTATCGCTACGAGAAGCACAATGCCGAACTTTTGGCTTCGGGAGTACGCCCCGATGCAGTCTTTATGGGTAACTCCATTACGCAAGGTTGGGCAAAGCGAAATCCCGACTTTTTTACCAAGAACAACTTTGTGGGTCGTGGCATTGGCGGTCAGACCACTTCGCATATGTTGGTGCGCTTCCGTCGCGATGTCATCGAGTTGAACCCTCGTGCGGTGGTTATTATGGCGGGCATCAACGATATCGCCCTCAATAATGGCAAAATAACCCTCGAGAATATCCTGAACAACATCATCTCGATGTGCGAGTTGGCCAAGTTGCACAAAATCAAGGTTATACTCTGCTCGGTGACTCCGGCCTACAGCTTCCGCTGGCGTCCGAATGTCGACTTTGTGCCTGCCGATGAGATTATCCGTCTCAACACGATGATCAAGGGTTATGCCGACAAGCACAAGATCCCTTATGTCGATTTCCACTCGGCACTTGTCGATGAGCGCAAGGGTATGAATCGCAAGTACCACAAAGACGAGGTGCATCCAAACACACTCTGCTATGCAGAGGTGCTCGAGCCTATGGTCCTGCCCGTTATCAACAAGACCATCCGCACCAAGCACACCTACACAACCCCAATTCCAAAGAAGTAGAGTATGAAAAGAGTAATATTATCGCTGTTTGCACTCTCTGTCGTGGCGATTGGCTCGGCAGCACCGCAAGCGTCGGATAAGGAGGCTTTGCGCAATGCAAACAAACTGATTAAGCAGATGACCTTGCGCGAGAAGTTGGGTCAGCTCGAGCAATTTATCACCCGCAATGGTGTGGTGACAGGCCCCGAGGGTGTGAAGTGCGATATCGATAGCGCAGTTCGCAAGGGCGAGGTTGGTTCATTCCTCTCGATTCGCAACAGAAATGAGGCGTTGCGCCTGCAGAAGATGGCGGTGGAGGAGAGCCGTTTGGGTATTCCACTCATCTTCGGTTACGATATCATCCACGGTTGCAAGATTATATTCCCCGAGAATCTCGCTATTTCGTGTTCGTGGAATATCGACGCAGTGGAGCGTTCGGCACGCATTGCAGCCGAGGAGAGTGCCGCTTCGGCCATACATTGGACCTTTTCGCCTATGTGCGACATCTCGGTCGACCCGCGTTGGAGTCGCGTGTCGGAGGGTGCGGGCGAGGATCCATACCTCGGATCAAAGATTGCTGCCGCTATGGTGCGAGGCTATCAGGGTGATGACCTTGCAAAGAGCAACACCATTGCTGCGTGTGTGAAGCACTTTGCAGCCTATGGTGCAGTACAGGCGGGTAAGGACTACAATACGGTCGATATGTCGGAGCTTATGTTCCGCGACATCTATCTCCCTCCGTATAAAGCAGCATTGGATGCTGGTGCTGTTACGGTGATGTCGTCATTCAACGACTTTATGGGTGTTCCCGCTTCGGGTAACAAGTGGCTCTTGTACGACCTTCTTCGTAAGGAGTTAGGCTTCAAGGGCTTTGTTGTTTCGGACTGGAAGGCTGTGAACGAGATGATTATCCACGGTGTGGCAGCCGATGGCAGGGATGCCGCCGAGTTGGCAATGAAGGCGCACCTCAATATGGATATGCTTGGTGGCGACTATATTGCACACGGAGAGGAGCTTGTCAGAACGGGACGTATCTCGGAGAAGCTTATCGACGAGTTGTGTCGCGAGGTCTTGGTGGTCAAGTATCAGCTTGGTCTCTTCGAGGACCCTTACAGATATGGAAAGCAGAACCTCTCGGAGGTCTATTACCGCCCCGAGAATATGCAGTTTGCTCGAGAGTTGGCTGCCGAGTCGATGGTGTTGCTCAAGAACAATGGCGTGTTGCCTCTTGCCGAGGGAACAAAGATTGCCCTGATCGGCCCATTTGCCGACTCGAAGATAGACCAGCTCGGTGCGTGGCGCGGTTTGGGTGAGGCAAAGCGTTCAGTGACCTTCCGTACCGCTCTCGAGGAGCGTTTTGGTAAGGAGAATGTTCTCTACACCAAGGCTTGCGAGTGTGGCCGTTACAAGAACGGCCTTATCGAAGGCGGCATCGAGGAGGCTGTTAAAATTGCCGAGCAGTCGGATGTGGTACTACTCTCGATAGGTCTTTCGGGTTGGCATAGTGGCGAGTCGCGTTCGCGTGCCTCAATCTCGATTCCCGAGGATCAGCAGCAGTTGCTCGATGCACTGAAGCAGACGGGCAAGAAGATTGTTGTGCTCCTCTCGACGGGCCGTCCTATGGATATCCGCAACGAGGTGGAGAAGGCCGATGCTGTGCTTCTCACTTGGCACGCAGGAACAATGGCGGGCCCCGCTGTTGCAGACTTGGTTTCTGGCGACAAGAACCCTTCGGGACACCTCACAATGTCCTTCCCGTATAGCGTAGGTCAGGTGCCTGTGCACTACAACTCGAAGAATACGGGTCGTCCCGCAAAGAGCCAGTTCAAGGCGCAGGGATATAGTTGTAGCTATGTCGATATCCGCAATGCTCCGCTCTTCCCATTTGGTTATGGCTTGAGCTACACCGAGTTTGAGTATTCGGATTTGAAGGTGCTCACACCAGAGGTGCCTCTTGGTGGGGTAGTGAAGGTGAGCGTCAAGGTCAAGAATGTCGGCAAGCGCGATGGCGTGGATGTGGCACAGCTCTATGTGCGTGACATCGTTGCCGAGACCACACGACCTGTACGCGAGTTGAAGGGCTTTGAGCGACTATCGCTGAAGGCTGGCGAGGTGAAGGTTGTGGAGTTCGAGATTCCAACCTCCGATTTGGCATATTGCCATAGCGATATGAGCGTTAAGGCCGATGCCGGCGACTTTTATGTGTGGGTTGGAGCAGATTCGAATGCAAAACTCAAAGGACAATTCAAGATAAAGTAAAAGCATAAAATTTATGAAGAAACACATTTTTTCACTTATGCTTGTCGCGGCAGCTGCAATGGTTGCCTGCTCCGATGCTCCGCATCTTTCATTGCAGGAGCAGGAGGCGTACAAGTTTGCCGATAATCTTATCGAGAAGATGACTCTTCGCGAGAAGATCGGACAGTTGCAGCAGTTCACGACACGCACTGCCGCAATCACGGGACCCGATGGTGTGAAGCGTGATACCGAGGCGTGTATTCGCAATGGCGAGGTGGGCTCATTCCTCTCGATTCGCAAGACCGAGGAGATGTTGCGCTTGCAGAAGATTGCCGTAGAGGAGAGTCGTCTGGGTATTCCGCTCATCTTCGGTTATGATATTATTCACGGTTGTCGCACCACCTTCCCCGAGAATTTGGCGGTGTCGTGTACCTGGGATATCGAGGCGATAGAGCACTCGGCCCGTATTGCCGCTATCGAGACGGCCGCTGCGGGTATCCATTGGACCTTCTCGCCTATGTGCGATATCTCGGCTGATCCACGCTGGGGTCGCGTTTCGGAGGGTGCTGGCGAAGACCCTTATCTCGGCTCGAAAATCTCGGCTGCAATGGTACGCGGTTATCAGGGCGAGGATCTCTCGGCCGACAACACTATTGCTGCCTGTATCAAGCACTTTGCCGCTTACGGAGCAGGTCAGGCAGGTCGTGATTACCACACTGTCGATATGTCGGAGATGATGTTCCGCGACCGTTTCCTCCCACCATACCGCTCGGCTGTCGAGTCGGGTGCAGTAACTGCGATGTCGTCGTTCAACGACTTTATGGGTATTCCGGCATCGGGCAGTAAGTGGCTCTTGCACACGCTTCTGCGTGAGGAGTTGGGCTTTACCGGCTTCGTGGTTTCGGACTACAATGCAGTACACGAGATGGTGCGCCACGCTACGGCTGCCGATGGCAAGGATGCAGCGTGTCAGGCAATGAACGCTCACCTCAACATGGATATGGTCTATGGCGACTATCTCAAATATGGCGAGGAGCTGGTCAAGGAGGGCAAGGTATCCGAAAAGAGAATCAACCAGCTCTGTCGTGAGGTTTTGGCAGTGAAGTATCGCCTTGGTCTGTTCGATGACCCATACAAGTATGGTCGTCAAAATCACGATGAGGTGATGTATCGTCCCGACAACTTGCAGTTTGCTCGCGAGGTGGCAGCCAAGTCGATGGTGTTACTCTCGAACAATGGCGTGTTGCCTCTCAAAGAGGGCGTTAAGATAGCTTTGATAGGCCCACTCGCAGATGCTCCGCGTGACCAGATTGGTGCTTGGCCGGGCTGGGGTCAGGCGGAACATTCGGTAACTATCCGCAAGGGTTTGGAGCAGCGTTTCGGAGCCAAGAATGTAATCTATGCCAAGGGCTCCGACTTCCGCGCCCCTATCAAGGGAGGTATCGATGATGCTGTGCGTGCAGCCCGCAAGGCGGATGTGGTATTGCTCTCGATAGGTTTGAGCTATACCGAGAGTGGCGAGGCTACATCGCTCACCGAGATTACCGTGCCCGAGGCGCAGCAGGCTCTGCTCGATGCAGTGAAGAGAACGGGCAAGAAGGTGGTTGTGCTGCTCGGCACGGGCCGTGCAATGGATGTGCGCAACGAGATCGAAAAGGCGGATGCTGTGCTTGTAACTTGGCACGGTGGAACAATGGAGGGTCCGGCCGTGGCTGACCTCGTGTCGGGCGATAAGAACCCTTCGGGCCACCTTACAATGTCGTTCCCATACTGCGTAGGACAGGTTCCTGTACACTACAACAACAAGATTACGGGTCGTCCTCGCAAGGGTCCGGAGCACGACAAGAAGTACCTTTCGCGCTATATGTACACCCCGAACGAGCCTTTGTTCGCCTTCGGTTACGGTTTGAGCTACACCGAGTTCGAGTATTCGGACTTGCAGGTGCTCACTCCTGAGGTGTCGCTCGGTGGCGTGGTGAAGGTTAGCGTCAAGGTTAAGAATGTCGGCAAGCGCGACGGCGAGGATGTGGCACAGCTCTATGTGCGTGACCTCGTTGCCGAGACCACTCGCCCAATGCGCGAGTTGAAGGGCTTTGAGCGTCTGTCGCTTAAAGCTGGCGAGGAGAAGGTTGTGGAGTTCGAGATTCCGACCTCCGACCTTGCATATTGCCACCGCGACCTGACGACATACACCGATGCAGGCGACTTCCTCGTATGGGCAGGTGCCGATTCAGATGCTAAACTCGAAGGAAAATTCACAATCAAATAATAGATAAAACTATGAAAAAACTTATCTTTTCGCTCCTCTTTGTAGTCGTGGCTTTCTCGGCTATGGCGGAGCGTCGTACCGACAAGTTGTTGCGCGAGTTGCGTGACCCGAAGTCGGACTATGTCTTTGTGATTGCACACCGTGCCGATTGGCGCAACTTCCCCGAGAACTCGTTGGAGGCTATCGAGTCGGCTATCAAGATGGGGGTCGACATTGTTGAGCTGGATGTTCATCGCACAGCAGATGGTGCTTTGGTTATCTGCCACGACAAGACCATCAACCGCACCACAAATGGTAAGGGTAAGATAGCTGAGCTTACACTCGACTCTATCCGCAACTGCCGTCTTCGTGCCGGTCACAATGCGGTAACCCGCTACAAGATGCCAACCCTGGAGGAGGCTCTCGATGTGTGCAAGGGTCGTGTGCTTATCAACCTCGACAAGGCGGTAAACTACTACGATCAGATTATGGATATGCTCGTTGCTCGCAAGATGGCCGATCAGGTGATTATGAAGAGTAGCAAGACCGCTCCATATATGAAGAAGTTCTTCGCAAAGCACGATGTGAATATGCTCTATATGCCTGTCGTAAACTACAACACCAAGTCGTGGGCAAGACACGAGGCTATGTTCCAGGGCTATCTCGAGACCGACCTTCCGTTTATCGCCTTCGAGATGTGCTGGGATGGCTCACTTCCAAACGAGAAGAGGGTATTCAACAAGGTACTCAAGAGTGGCAAACGCTTGTGGATTAATACCTTGTGGGGCAAGCTCTGTGGAGGTAAGGAGAATGGCTACGACGACGATGCTGCGGTTGGTAACGAGGATAAAATCTATGGCAAGATTCTCTCGTATGGCACCTCGATGATTCAAACCGACCGCCCTGCAATGCTTATCAAATACTTGGAGAGCAAGGGTCGTCATACACTGAAATAATGCAGAATGCAGAATTCAGAATGCAAAATTAATATAAACTACTCAAAAAAAAATTATGGGATTTTTGAATTTTTTCAAGACGAGCGCACCGGCTCCACTTCGTGATATGACCGAGCAGGAGCAGAAGAAGTATCACCGCTCGTTGGCACTACAGTCGTTTGTAGCCGGAACACTCGGCTACAGCCTCTACTATGTATGTCGCACATCGCTCAATGTGATGAAGAAGCCTATTCTCGACAGCGGTATGCTCGATGCTACACAGTTGGGTATCATCGGCTCGGCTCTGTTGTTCGCTTACGCTATCGGTAAGTTTGTGAATGGTTTCTTGGCTGACCACTCCAATATCAAGCGCTTTATGGCCACAGGTTTGTTGGTTTCGACCTTGGCAAACTTGACAATGGGCATCGTAGGACTCTTTGGCACAGGCGAGGGCTCTGCGGTCATCCCTTCGGCAGCGGTGTTCATCATCTTTGCGATTATGTGGGGCATCAATGGCTGGTCGCAGTCGATGGGTGCAGCTCCCGCTATTATCGCTCTCTCGCGCTGGTTTCCACTCTCGCGTCGAGGCACATTCTACGGATTCTTCTCGGCGAGTCACAACATTGGCGAGTGGCTCTCGTTTATCTTCGTGGGCTCTATCGTAGCGGTATCGGGCTGGCAGTGGGGCTTCTTCGGAGCTGCCATTGCGGGTGCTATCGGTATTGTCATTATCCTCTTCTTGATGCACGATACACCAGAGAGCAAGGGTTTGCCTTCGATTGAGGTCTTGACAGGCGAGAAGGTTGAGGAGAAGAAGGCCGATGATTCGGCTGGCGCAGCACAGAAACTCGCTCTTCGTACCCCTGCGGTGTGGATCTTGGCTCTCGCTTCGGCATTTATGTACATCTCGCGCTACTCTCTCAACTCGTGGGGTATCCTCTTCTTGCAGGAGGAGAAGGGCTTCGAGCTGGCTGATGCAACATTTATCATCTCAATCAACGCATTGCTCGGTATCGTAGGTACAGTGTTGGCAGGTTGGTTGTCGGATGTCTTGTTCAAGGGTGACCGCAAGATGCCGGCCTTTGTGTCGGGTGTTATGTTGTCTGTTTCGTATGCATTGTTCGTGTACGGTGGCAATGAGTATTGGGTAAATATCGCCTCGATGGTGTTGTTCGGTATCGCTATCGGCGTGTTGATTGCCTTCCTGGGTGGTCTGATGGCTATCGATGTTGTGCCTCGTAAGGCTACAGGTGCAGCGCTCGGCATCGTGGGCTGCGCAAGCTATATTGCTGCTGGTATTCAGGATGTTGTGAGTGGCTACCTTATCGATAGCAACCTCACCGAGACTGTTAACGAGCTTGGCGAGGTGGTTAAGCACTACGACTTCTCGCAGGCGGCAATCTTCTGGATTGGAGCATCGGTGATTTCGTTCTTGTTGCCAATCCTCAACTGGGGTAAGAAGGTGAAGGAGTAAAGCAAATTCAGAATTCAAAATTCAAAATTCAAAATTATTTTTAAGAGTCAGTTGCTTTGGCGACTGACTCTTTTATTTATTTTACATTTAATATTTTGCATTCTGCATTCTGCATTTTGCATTTTTTGTGCTATCTTTGCCCGAATAAAAATAAGTTATTTTTAACACTTCAATAAATAGAGAACGATGAGCGAGAAAAAACTCCGTTTCGAGACATTGCAGATTCACGGTGGATATGCACCCGACCACACTCTTTCGCGTGGCTTGGCAATCTATCCTACCGCTGCCTACCACTTCAAGTCGTGCGACTACGCAGCCAACCTCTTCGAGTTGAGCGAGGCAGGTAATATCTATACACGCATTCACAACCCAACCACCGCAAACTATGAGAATCGTGTGGCGGCACTCTACGGTGGCGTAGGTGCATTGGCAACATCGTCGGGTATGTCGGCGATTTTGCTCACCGTAACCGCTTTGGCAAAGGCTGGCGACAACATCGTAACCTCGCCTTATGTCTATGGCGGAACGCACAACCAATTCTCCATCTCGTTGCGTAACCTCGGCGTTGAGGTGCGCTTTGCCAAGAACGCTTCGGCAGAGGCTATCGAGGAGTTGATAGATGAGAAGACTCGCTTCGTATTCGTGGAGTCGATGTCAAATCCGGGCTGCATCGTTGCCGATATGGAGGCTTTGGCAAAGGTTGCTCACGCACATCAGATGCCTCTCGTTGTGGATAACACCTTCGGAGCTTGCGGCTACCTCTGTAACCCATTCGAGTGGGGTGCGGACATCATCTGTGACTCGGCTACCAAGTGGATAAATGGTCACGGTACAGCTATGGGTGGTATCATTGTCGATGGCGGAACTTTCGATTGGGGCAATGGTCGCTATCCCGAGATTGACGGGCCATCGGAGGGTTATCACGGTTTGAACTTGTGGAAGACCTTCGGCAATCAGGCCTTTATCGTGAAGTGTCGTGTGGATGGCTTGCGCGACTTCGGTTGCTGCCCTTCGCCATTCGATACATACCTGATGATGCTCGGTCTCGAGACCCTCTCGTTGCGTGTTCGCCACGAGGCTGAGGCTACCGCAAAGTTGGCAGAGTTCTTCCGAGCAAACGAGAATGTAAAGAAGGTCAGCTATGTAGGCTTCGATGACGATGCAAGCTACGAGTTGGCACAGAAATACTTCCGCAAGGGTGCTGCGTGCGTCATATCGGTGGAGTTGAAGGGTACTTTGGAGAGTACTGTGAAGTTGGTTGAGGGGCTGAAACTCGTTGCCAATATGACAATGATTGGCGACTCGATTTCGGTGGTTACTCACCCTGCATCGACCACCCATAAGCAACTCAGCGCAGAGGCTTTGGAGCGTGCAGGTATCTCGCCAACACTCTTGCGCATCTCGGCGGGCCTGGAGGCGGTAGAGGATATTATTGAGGACTTTGAGCAAAGTTTTGCTCAAATTAAAAATTAAAAATTAAGAATTAAAAATTAGCTAATGGCTAATGGCTAATGGCTAATAGCTAAAAAAATATGGCTAAATTTTTTCACGATACAACACCGTTAAAGTTGGAGGATGGAGGTGTTCTTCCCGAGCTGACCATAGCCTACGATACCTATGGTGAGCGTAACGCAGATGATTCGAACATTATCTGGGTGTGTCACGCCCTCACCGCATCGTCGGATGTGGAGTCGTGGTGGCCCGAGATGATTGGCGAGGGTAAGTTGCTCGATGCTTCGCGTTACTTTATCATCTGTGCCAACTTCCTCGGCTCGCACTACGGCACTACGGGTCCACTCTCGGTAAACCCCGCTACGGGCGAGAAGTGGTATGGCGACTTCCCAAAGGTTACAGTGCGCGATATGGCAGAGTGCCACCGCCGCTTGGCAGAGCATCTCGGCATCAAGCGAGTAAAACTCCTCATCGGTAGCTCGATTGGTGGCTTTCAATGTTTGGAGATGGCGTTGGCAAATCCCGACTTGGCAGAGAATTTGGTGCTGATTGCAACGGGAGCAACCACCACACCTTGGATTTCGGCATTCAACGAGTCGCAGCGTTGGATTCTAGAGAATGACCCAACCTTTGGTGAGCGCAGAGATGATGCAGGCGAGGCGGGTATGGCTGCGGCACGCAGTGTGGCGTTGTTGAGCTATCGTGGAGGCCCTGCCTACTGTCTCACGCAGCAGGATAACGAGGAGCTGAAGGGCGACTTGTTCAGGCGCAGAGTCCACTCCTATCAGCGTTATCAGGGCGAGAAGTTGCGTCGTCGTTTCAATGCCTACTCCTACGCTTCGGTATCGTATGCGGTCGATTCGCACGATATCGGTCGTGGCAGAGGTGGTGTTGTCGAGGCACTGAAAAATATCAAGAGTCGCACCTTTGTGGTTGGTATCACCAGCGACATCCTCTTCACCGAGGTCGAAAATCGCTACCTTGCCGACAATATCAAGGGGGCTCACTACCACCTTATCGACTCGTCGTTCGGACACGATGGCTTCTTGGTTGAGGCAGAGTCGCTCAACAAACTCATTTTGGAATTTATAAATTAGACAAAAATATGGGACAAAAACAACTTGTAATTGGAATGTTCGGCTTTGGCAATGTGGGCCGAGGTCTATACGATGTGCTCAAGACCATCACATCGAAGGAGGCTACCATCAAGCGCGTATGTGTGCGTGACCTTGCCAAGGAGCGAGGTGTTGAAGAGAACTTCTTCACCGACAATGCCGATGATATTTTCAACGATAAGGATATAAACCTTATCGTGGAGTTGATTGACGATGCCGAGGCGGCATACCAGATCGTGAAGCGTGCCCTCACAAGCGGTCTCTCGGCTGTTTCGGGCAATAAGAAGATGTTGGCGCACCACCTGCCAGAGTTGATCGAGTTGCAGCAGAAGCACAATGTAGCGTTGCTCTACGACGCTTCGGCTTGCGGTTCGATTCCTGTTATCCGCAACCTCGAGGAGTACTATGATAATGACCTGCTTGTGTCGGTAAAGGGTATCCTCAATGGCTCATCGAACTTTATCCTCTCGAAGATCTTTAACGAGAACTACTCCTACGATGTGGCACTTCGTCGTGCGCAGGAGTTGGGCTTTGCCGAGAGCGACCCAACACTCGACATCGGTGGCTGGGACTCGTTGTTCAAGCTCATCATCATCACCGTGCACGCCTTCGGTTGCTACGTCTCGCCGGAGAAGATATTCACATACGGTATCTCGTCGATGAACGACAACGATATCCGCTTTGCGAACGAGAAGGAGCGTCGCTACAAGTTGGTGGCTCACGTCGAGAAGCTCGATAACGGCAAGATTATTATGAGCGTGATGCCACAGCTCATCTCGCGCGAGAAGTATATCTACTCGGTTGAGGATGAGTTCAATGGCGTGGTTATCAAGGGTAAATTCTACGATAAGCAGTTTATGTTTGGTCGCGGTGCGGGCGGTCACCCTACAGGCTCGGCAGTGTTGAGCGATATTATGGCCTGCTTCTACAACTACCGCTACGAGTACAAGCGAATGATTGGACGTACGCCTGTGGAGTACACCGATGATGTGTTGGTGCGTGTCTACCTCCGCTATTCGAATGCCGAGGATCGTGCGTTGTTCGAGTTTGCAAGCATCGAGGAGCAGTATATCAGCGACGACTACAAGTACTTGGTAGGTCACATCTCGTTGGCTAATCTCCATAGAAATGCAGCGCAGATTCGACAGCGTGATCTCTTCATTGCCGCATATCCTACAAAGTAGTTGAGCCTCGATGAAGATTTTGGCTGTATGTATAGGGCCTACGGATGGAGGTTGCGTATCCTACTTCTACAGAAGGATAATCTGTGAGTTGGCTCTCTCCAACGAGGTGGATGTGCTCTGTAGTACACCCTCGCAGAGTGATTTTGCCAATATACGCAACTTCTATTGCCTCCCCTACTCGAAAAAGGAGCAGGGGTGGAGCCGTCGTTTTGTGCGATGGTTTGGCACTACACCCATATCGCGCAGATGGGGCGAGGCTGCAGCAAACATCGTCGCCAACGACTACGATGTGGTGCTATCGATGACTTCGAGCATCCATCTCGATGCAGTGGTTTGTGGTCGCTGTGTGGCCGAGCGCAAGGGTTGCAAGTTTGCGATATATACGGTGGATGCAATACCTGCACCCGGCGGATGGACACGCCGACGCAGCGAGTTCCGAGGCAAGATGAAGGTGGTAGCGCGAAACTTCGCAGCGGCAGACTACCTCGCAGCGTCGAACTCGCATATGCTTGCCTATCAACTTGGGCTGTTCAAGCATAAGAAGGGGCTGGTTTCAGATGTGGTCTATACGGTAGCCCCCGAGAATTATATCCACACCCCGGCCTCCGACGAGATACTCTTCCTCTATACGGGTGAGCTCTATGGCTTGCGTAATCCCGACCACTTCTTCAAGGCCTTTCGTCGCCTGCTGAAGGTCTATCCTACGGCAGAGTTTATGATTGTTGGCCGAAAGAAGCGACTCGGCAATATGAAGAGTATCCTCAATGTCGAGGAGCAGAAGCAGATAATTGTAGGCTCTCACACCTCCGATCTTGCACCGCTCTTTAGTCGTGCAATGGTCTTGGTCGACATCGATGCCGATCGTGAGAAGGACCCATTCCTTTCGAGCAAGATTATCACCTATATGCAAATCAATCGAGTGATTCTGAGCGAAACAGGTCGCGAGACACCATCGCGCGAGCTCTTTGCAGGGATGAATACGGTGGTGCAGTGCCACCACGACGAAGAGAGCCTCTACGAAGGTATGCTTCGTGCTATTGAGGTCGCGAAGTCGAATCCCGACTTCTCCGAGCGCGATAGACTCAATCGCAGCTTCACTGCCGAGAGCGTAACGGCAGTGCTGGAAAGAGGATTGCAGTCGTTACTTAAGTAGCATAAATAGATAGGTAATGATGCAAAAAGTGGCGCTTTTTAGTCATTAAATAGTGGGCGAGAAACGGGTATTTCTCGCCCTATTTTTTGCTTGCCTTTCCCTGATTACTTTGCAAGAAAAGATACCATTTCACAAAGTCTTTGAAATGCTCAT
>JAFVOR010000052.1 GCA_017505725.1 Alistipes sp. | reverse complement strand
TGCATTTTGAATTTTAATTAAATGAATATCTCCTCACATACAATGCGCACCATCGCTATGCCTTTGGGTATGGTGATTGGTGCTTTGTTGTGCTATCCTATCACAGCATTCGATGAGATGACGGGCGGAGTCTCCACTCCGCTGTTCATCTTCTCGATGCTCTTCTGCACCTTCTGCCGAGTGAATGTGCGTGATATGCGCCCTTCGTGGTTGCATCTGTGGCTGATGGTGGTGCAGATAGTGGGCGCAGTTGCCTTCTACTACGCACTGCTGCCGCTGGGCGATACTGTGGCGCAAGGTGGTATGATATGTGTGCTTGCCCCTATGGCTATGGGCGCGGTGGTTATTGCAGGTATGCTTGGTGCAAAGATCGAGACTATGGCAACACATAGCCTCGTCTGCAATATCATAATTGCCTTTGTTGCACCCCCTTTGCTCTCGGCTTGGGGAAATGGCACCTGTAGTGTGGCGGAGATTCTGGCTCGAGTGTCACCTCTGCTTATTGCTCCGTTTGTGGTGGCGCAGTTGTGTCGCTGGCTCACCCCGAAGGCGGCGCAATGGATTGGCTCTCGCACAATGCTACCCTTCTATATATGGCTGCTGTCGCTGGTTGTTATTGTGGGCAAAACCACCCACTTCATCATCCAAAATGGCGTGACCGAGATAGATACTGAACTCCTCTTGGCTTTGGTTGCGTTTGTGGCTTGCGTGGCGCAGTTTGCGCTTGGCAAGTGGCTTGGAGAGCGTTATGGCGACAGAGCGGCGGGCGGACAGGCCCTTGGACAGAAGAATACGGTGCTTGCGATATGGCTTGCGCAGTCGTTTCTCAACCCCTTGGCGTGTGTCGCTCCAACGGCATATATAGTGTGGCAAAATATTGTTAATTCCTACCAAATTTATAAGCATCGATGAAAATTGGCGATATTGAATTTCGCAAGGAGGCACTCTTTCTTGCTCCGATGGAGGATGTTACCGACCCCTCGTTTCGCTACATCTGCAAGCGTTTTGGCGCAGATATGGTGACTACCGAGTTTATCTCGTCGGATGGCCTGATTCGTGATGCGTGGAAGTCGCGTGCAAAGCTGAATATCAACGACTTCGAGCGACCTGTGGCTATTCAGATCTATGGCAATCAGATTGAGCCAATGGTCGAGGCGGCACGCATAGCCGAGTCGGCCAATCCCGATATTATCGACATCAACTTCGGCTGTCCGATGAAGAAGATTGCAGGCCGAGGTGCAGGCTCGGGTATGATGCGCGATGTGCCGCTGATGGTCGAGATGACCAAGCAGATTGTCGAGGCGGTCAAGAAGCCCGTAACGGTCAAGACTCGCCTGGGTTGGGATGATGATTCGAAGAATATTGAGGAGATAGCGCTTCGTCTGCAGGATGTGGGTATTGCTGCCCTGACCATTCACGGACGCACTCGATGCCAACTCTACAAGGGCGAGGCCGATTGGACTCTCATTGGCAAGGTCAAGAATAATCCGCTTATAAAGATTCCGATTATTGGCAACGGAGATGTCGATTCGGGCGAGAAGGCACGCCAGATGTTCGACCGCTATGGCGTTGATGCTGTGATGATTGGTCGCGCCACCTATGGCCGTCCGTGGATATTCCGCGAGGTGCGTCACTTCCTCGATACGGGTGAGGTGTTGCCACAACCAAGCGTTGTCGAGCGAGTGGCTATCGCCAAGGAGCATCTCTCGAAATCTATCGAGGTGAAGGGTGAGCGTGTTGGCGTGTTGGAGATGCGTCGCCACCTATCGAACTACTTCAAGGGGTTGCCCAACTTCAAGGAGACACGAATGCGTCTTGTCACCGAGAACGACCCTGCCGAGTTGATGGCAGTGATTGATTCGATTGCGGAGCGTTGGGGCGACTTCGATACTGCAGGATGTGTTCCTCCCCCACTTTCGCACGATATTTAACACAAAACTATAGATAAAAGCAGCTATGATTCTTAAATTCAGAATGTTGAGCGACGAGAACGATAATTTCGTTCGCGATTTCGAGGTCGATCCGTTGATGACCTTGGCAGAGTTTCACGACTTTATCATCAGCTCAATCGGCTATGATGACTGTATGGCATCGTTCTTCACAGCCGACGATGAGTGGCAGCGTTGCCGCGAGTTTACGCTGATGGATATGGGTGATACGGGCTACGAGGGCGACGATGCACCACTGCCAATGGCCAAGACATCGTTGGCGGAGATTATTGTTGCCGACTATTCGCGCCTTATCTACCTCTTCGATATGTTTGCCGATCGTGCCTTCTATATCGAGTTGGTAGCTTCATCCGAGCCAAATCCGGATCTTACCTATCCGCGTGTGGCATTCGAGAATGCTCCGGTACCTGATCAGTACGATCCCGATGCGGTGGATTCGAGCGCAGGCTCCATCTTCGAGGAGATGATGGATGACTTCGGTGGCGATTTCAATGACGATGGAGGCGACGATGAGTGGTAAACGACTTATCGTCATTGTAGGCCCTACGGGGTCGGGAAAGACCGATTTGAGTATCGCTGTGGCGGAGCACTTCGCTGCACCTATCATTTCGACCGATTCCCGCCAATTCTATCGTGGAATGGCGATAGGAACTGCACAACCTTCGCGTGTGCAGATGGCGCGTGTGGAGCATCACTTGGTCGACTGCTTGGATGTTCACGAGGAGTTCAACTGCGGAGCCTATGAGCGTGTGGCATTGGAGCGACTTTCGGAGTTGTTTGCCGACCACGATACGGTGGTTGCAGTAGGTGGTTCAGGCCTCTATATCAAGGCTTTGTGCGAGGGTATGGACGATTTGCCCGATGCCGAGCCAGCCTTGCGTGACGAGTTGCTTCGTCGCCTCGAGACCGAGGGTTTGGAGTCGCTTGTTGAGCAGTTGCGAGAGTTGGATGAGGTCTACTACAACGAGGTCGATAGATGCAATCCACAGCGTGTTTTGCGAGCTGTGGAGGTGTGTCTGACAACAGGGCGACCCTACTCGTCACTTCGCAAAGGAGGTGCAAAAAAACGCGATTTCGAGATTGTAAAGATTGGTGTCGACTACCCTCGCGAAGAGCTCTATGAGCGAATAAATTGTCGTGTCGATTTGATGATGGAGGCGGGCTTGGAGGCCGAAGCTCGAGCGATGCTACCCTACCGTCATCTCAATGCTCTGCAGACCGTAGGCTTTAGCGAGTTGTTCGACTACTTCGATGGCACAATATCGAAGGGTGAGGCGGTGGAGTTGATTAAGCGCAATTCGCGTCGCTACGCCAAGCGGCAGATGACGTGGTTTAGGCGTGACAAGGATATTCGCTGGTTTACGAAACCAACCGCAGAAGAGGTTATCGATTATCTTACAAAATAGGCTCGGAATTTCCGAGCCTATTCTTTTTATCTGACCTCTTGGTCTACTTGAGTTCGTACTCAACAACCTGAGTCTTTCCCTTCTTGTCCTTGTAGGTGATGCGGTACTTGCCCTTGAAACCTCGGAACTGTACCTTGCCACTCTCGTCAGCCTTGACGGTGAGGTTGGTCTTCCACTCCTTGTTGATGAGCTGATTGAGGGCGTAGTACGATGGCTTTGGTTGCATATCGCGAGTGAACAAGCCCGAAACGGTAGGCTCCTTCTTTGCACCGCAACCATCCACTACATTCCACCAGGTGATACCAATCATCTTCTCCTGCGAGAACCACAAGCGGTAGAGCTGCTGTGTGATGATACCCTGAATCATCAAACCACGCTCGTCCTGCGAAGGTGCGGTGATGGTGATCTCGCTCAAGTGGAGAGGCAGACCTGTCTTGTTTGCGTAGCCGATATACTCGCGTACCTGCGAAGGGGTCTGCACCTTCCATCCGTCAGCAATACCCTGACAGAGCGCCAAGTCGAAGAGGTGCATCTGCAAGCCCATAACATCGATCTTGCAACCACGCTCCAAAAGGCGCTTGGTCTGCTCGGTATAGGTTGGCCTTTTGTGATAATCATTAATATTGAGCGCAACATTACTTGGGAAGTACTTCTCCGCCCACTTAAGCGACTTGTATGGATAGTCGCCATTCATCACGCCATAGCGGCTGCGTGCTACTGCGTGTCCCTCAGGGATAAGGTCGCTTTTCATATCCTCTGCGCTCTCATTTACAACATCGTAGCTATGAAGGCGATCCTTGTAGTGCTCGGCAATCTGCTTGATGCGATTCTCGAGTGCGGTGTCCAGATTCTTGATGAATGTCGAGAAAGCCTCGGCACTCTCGTCGAACGACATATACTTCCACTCCTTCGAGATGACATCTTTGCTTGCCCAACGATCCTTCTCGTTAGGGAAATAGCGAGAGAATGAAGCACGCTCCTCCTCAGACATCAGATTCTTGTACCAATAAGGCATCTGCCACTTGCGGTTACCCCAAACAAGTACGTGGCCGTGCATACGGACTCCTTTCGACTCGCAGAACTCTACAATCTGGTCGGTTGAAGGGCGACGCCAATGCAACTCCGAGTGAGGATCCTTGCAGTTGTTCCAGTACTCCTCGGTGTCGCGATACTCAGTTGCAAAGCGAGGCTTGCCCTGCTCCAACTCGAACTCTTTCCAATAGAAAGGTACGGTTGCTCGGTTGAACAATGTTCCGTAGAGCTCCTTGTAGCGGTCGTTGCGCTCCTTCGTGCCGAGCTGGTTGAAGTTGAAGATGTGTGCGCCGAAGATGAACTCGTGCTCAACCTGCTCGATTTTCACGTCGCGCTTGCGACCGATGTTTGCGAGTACTATCTCGCCATCGGCCTTACGATACTTCTCGATGTCTGCGTCGATGCGTGCCTGCTCCTCGGCGTTCCAAATTTTCCAATACTCTGCACTCATATAGCCTTTGGTGTCTTCGGCTGCCGAGCGAGGAAATACCGGCTCCTGTGCCACTGCGCTGCCAGCAAAGAGTGCGAGCGCAAGTGCTAAAAATGTCTTTTTCATATATGGTTAGTTTTTGGTTTGTTGTTTTGACCTTTCTTCTGCAAAGTTAGCAAAAATATTGGTAACTAAATTTTACTATGTAAAATAAGAGAAGTTTTTTCGAGGCATTCTATGTGCCGACTGACTGAGCCACGCGACGAGAACGAATACCTCCCCTCATCAAGTCGTAGTACATCCGCACGAGAGGTGAATAGAGTGTTGTCGCCATTGTACTCGGCGAGTGTTCTACGCTCGAGGGCATAGAGCTCGCCTTGTAACGATATGGCAACCGGATCCTGCATTGCAATATCGGCTACGATATATGCTGAACGCAGTGGCTCCGTGGGAGTTGTCAATTTTGTTTTATCTTCTATAATGGGTGCGTTGATGGTGGAGACCCCGCAAAGGTCCCCACCGCACCGAGTATGCACAGGCATACGATGCGGGTCGTTTTGGTCATAGAATGTTGGGATTAGAAACCTACACGGGAATGCCAGTGTAGGTTAAGATTAATTAATTTGCACTCTTGAATGTTGATAAAATCTTATCGCTATATTGTTTCATTGAGGGGAATTTTAAGAAAAATATCCTTTCCTCAAAAATACCACTATCTTTAATATACTCTGAAACAACGGTCTCAACAAGGCGATTTGTGGCAATCTTACTTGAATCCTCTGGCAAACACTTTATGTATCTGCAAAGTCGTTCTGCCACTTCAGGTTCACAGTACAAAACCTGATATACTCGAGTACTAATTTCAGTAGAGTGTATTGTAAAACCTGATAGCCAGTAATGTATTAACTCAACATATTGCTCGTCAAAATAGAACGGAGCTTCTGACTTCAATGTCTTTAGCACAGCATCAGATATCTGAACCTCATTTAATATGACGTAGCTATTAAGTGTTCTATTAAGTTCGTGCGATAAATTATTGAGTTCTACCTCGCTATAACTTACTTGTTGCTCTTCAAAAGGTTTTGTTCTTTCGTAGATAGATTGAATGATGGCCTTATATCTCGTTTCCAAAAGGGGGAATCTCACGAAAAAACCATCGAGATCATATCGATAATATGCACAATAGTGACCGAAAATGTGGAAACACAATTGTTCTTCTGCCTTTTTGCGCTTATCCTCCGACAATGAATCTATGTGTTTTATAGTTTCATCTAATTTTTGCGGATAAAATAAAAATATGCTATATAATTTAGCGGAAATACCTTCGCCATATTCTTCCGATCCATTGCAAAAGTAGTTGACAAGCAGAGTATAGTCATCTTCAGTGGTTAATATACTGCTATCAGGTGGTATATTAGCATTGCCTAACATTAACACCACGGCTAATGAGAGTTCACCTCCTTGCATAGTTTGGATATCTTGCTCGGGCTTATTAGGGTATTTGCTATTGTGAAATTCCATGTTAATGGTTCCAATAGTTACCATAGTGGAAAAAATCAAAGAAATAAGCATAATTGTAACTGTCTTTATACCCAACAATTTCTACCGGCTCAATTGTACCACCATTTCTTACATAACCATTGTACCATTCTCGGCAGTAATTTGCTGTGGCAAGTTACAAAGATTATACGAGAATTGCAAGCCCACGCATCGATTTGGCATTGCTGGGTATCGTTTTCGATACCCGTGTTTGCGTGAGACTTCCACAAAGGAGTGTTGGGTATCGTTTTCGATACCCACAAGGCAGCGTGAATCGTTTTGTTTGTGCTGAGATTCTCCTCATTGACGACTGGGTATCGTTTTCGATACCCGTGTTTGAGTAGTGGCATTCTCGCTCACCTTCCGCGTAGCCACCTGATACTGCTGGGTATCGTTTTCGATACCCACAAGGCTGCGTGAATCGTTTTGTTTGTGCTGAGATACTCCTCATTGACGACTGGGTATCGTTTTCGATACCCGTGATGGTGATGGATTATCCCAAAGGGTTGGTTGGGTATCGTTTTCGATACCCGTTATGGGGATGGGCTATCCCAAAGGGTTGGTTGGGTATCGTTTTCGATACGCGTGGTTGTAGGACTATTAACCATTGGCTTTCAGTGAGATTAGAGAGCTTAGCTCCGTTATCTATTCTCCCTATTCTCATCAAATTCCCTATGCCTCCCCTATGTCGTGGGTATGATTTTTAATACCTATGTTTGCGTGGTGTGTCCCTCTTCGTGCTGGGTATCGTTTTCGATACCCATAAGGGATGGTAGGGGTAATGGGGCTGAGCTTTGCTCTTAGATGTGGATTATAGGATTTACTGGGGATGCACCTATGGTGCTTTAGAGTGTTTGCTGGGGAGTGCTGGGTATCGTTTTCGATACCTGTGATGGTTATGGGCTTTCCCAAAGCGGTGCTGGGTATCATTTTCGATACCCGTGTTTGCGTGAGACTTCCACAAAGGAGTGCTGGGTATCGTTTTCGATACCTGTGATGATTATGGGCTATCCCAAAGGGTTGGTTGGGTATCGTTTTCGATACCCATAAGGGATAGTAGGGGTAATGGGGCTGAGCTTCGCTCCTTGATGGGGATTCTGGGGTTTCCTAGGGATACAACTTTGGTGCTTTGCGAGGGTTTACTGGGGAGTGCTGGGTATCGTTTTCGATACCCGAGCGTATTAACGGCCATTAACGGCTGTTAACGGCTATTAATGGCTATTAAGGGCGAGTAATGAATTGATATTGCATTCTCTTTGTTCTACTCTACTTGCACTTACTTGCCTTTCAAACCCCGAAACACCCCCAATATAAAACACCCGAGCCGCCACCGACTGACGGCGACTTTTCAGGAAAAGTCGTCAACGGTCGCCCAATCATACATATCCACCACGCAGAATTTTTCCCCAATAGGAATCGAACGGTCGCCGCAGGTTTGCGCAGAGCAGGTAGTTCAAAAATGATAGATGTTAAACGAATGTTTCGAGGATAAATTAAATAGCAAAAGCCAAATTTATTTGAGGTGAAGATATTTAATTTATCGTCGAAGTTGCGCAGCAACAACATCTATCAATAGACTACGCAGATAACTCTGCCACACCGCCACCGACTGACGGCGACTTTTCAGGAAAAGTCGTCAACGGTCGCCCAATCATACATATCCACCACGCAGAATTTTTCCCCAATAGGAATCGAACGGTCGCCGCAGTTGAGAGGTGACCAAAGTGGAACTATTGGAGCAGAGGTGGCAACATAGTTGCAAGCATTGGGCGGATAGACAGAAAGGAAATAGAATTTACTTTTTTGACTATACGCACAAGGCTTACTATTGCGAAGCAATACGCCTCCGCTACAATGCACGACTACGCAGACAAGTCGCCCGAAACGCCACCGACTGACTGAGTCACGCGAAGAGAACGAAAAAGAGTTCGCCGAAAAAGCGAACTCTTTGAAGTACTCGGAGCGGGAATCGAACCCGCACGGCCATTACTGGCCACAGGATTTTAAGTCCGGCGTGTCTACCTATTCCACCATCCGAGCCCTGTTTTGCGGTGCAAATGTACAATTAAAAAAGCAAATTGCAAAATGCAAAGTGTAAAATCGATAATATCGTAATCAATTATTTGCACTTGCGCTGTGTGTATTTGGCGGCGCGATGGCTCTTTTTGTGTGCCACAATAATCTTGCGACGGATATAGAGGAAGGCTATAGCGCTGAACGACACGATGATAACTGCCCATATCCACAAAGGTACGCTATCACCCTTGACACGCGCCCACATCTCCAACATCTTTGGGGTGCGGTCGCCCGAATCGTGCATCATAGCGCAACGCTCGACTACGGAGCGGTCGGGATAAAGTACAGGGTTGAGCTTCGCCTGTTTGGCACCTTCGCCGAAGAAGTATGAAGCATCGATGCTCTCGGTCATCTCCTCGTCTATCTGCGACTCGAGCACCTCGGGTGCGGCTATAACGCTCACATAGCCAATCTCCTCCATATTGCGAATGGCGATGTCGGGACGACACATAAAGTTTATGAAGTAGCGTGCAGCCTTGATGTTTTGGGCATATTTTGGAATCACCCAACCATCGAACCAAACATTACTACCCTCCTTTGGTACAGTGTAGTCGAGTGGCACACCCACCTCGGCAGCCTCCTCGATGGCCCATACTGCATCACCGCTCCAGGTGAGGTTGATATAGGCCTTCTCCTTGGTCATCATCTCCTTGCCGAAATCGGCCTCCCAACCGGCAACCAGATGCTTTGCGCTCTTGAGGAATGCCTCGACCTCGGCAATCGAGTTGTCAGATGAGTCGTACATCAACTTCTCAAGTGTGATCGAACCATCTGTTAACTCCTTTTGTCGCAGATAGATGAGTATTGTGCTGTATACATCGCGGAAGGCATCCTTGATGAATATCTTCTTCTCGAACTTAGGGTTTTGGAGTGCGGCCCACGACGAAGCCTCGTCGAGTGTTACATAGCGGGTGTTGTATAGGATTCCTGTGGTACCCCACATATAGCCCACTGCGTAGTCGTTGGCATTCTTGCCCGAACCGTCAATCTTGTTGAAGCAATCGATGATATAAGGCGAGATATTGTGCAGATAATTAGGTGTTTGCCCGAAATCCTTATCGATAGGTATGAGCATATTGTTACGCAGCATACGCTCGATGATGTACTCCGATGGGCATACCACATCGAAGTCCTCCTTGCCGCGCTCAATCTTCGCTAACATTATCTCGTTGATATCGAAGAGCTGGTAGATAATCTCTACCTCCTCACCTGTCTGCTCCTTGTACCACACCTTGAAGTCGTCCAATACTGTTTCGTCGATATAGTCCGCCCAGTTGTATATCTTGAGTGTGTGTGCACGGTCAGCTGCCCACGCTGAGGATGCGAGGCAGAGTAACGAAGTTATGATTGTAACTAATCTTTTCATTTTTTTAGAGTGCTTGTTTGCGCTTGGCAGCACGCTTGGCGCGTACATTGATGATGATAAGCAGCAGCAATACCACTGCGAAGATTATTGTCGACAAAGGTCGCAATTCGGGTGTAAGTCCACCCTTGCGTGCATCGGCATAGATGTATGTCGAAAGTGTCTCGAGTCCCTCGTTTCCCTTGGTGAAGAGCGTCACCGCAAAGTCATCAATCGAGAGCGTGAATGCAAGAATAAAACCCGAAATCATACCCGGGCGAATCTCGGGGATGATAATCTTGCGAAGGGCCTGAAATGGCGTTGCGCCGAGATCCAGTGCAGCCTCGTAGATATTCGGATTCATCTGCTGAAGTCGAGGCATAACACTCAACACAACATAAGGTGTGCAGAATGCGATGTGCGACAGCACCACTGTTGTGTAGCCCTGCGAGATACCCAGGCTGACAAAGAGCAGGAAGAGCGAGATACCTGTGATGATGTCGGGGTTGAGCATCGGAATATCGTTCAAGAAGTTGATTATCTGCTTCTTGCGACCTCGCATATTGTAGATGCCGATGGCTGCCACGCTGCCCAAGAGCGTCGATGCCGTAGCGGCAAGGAGTGCTATGGTCAAAGTGTTCTTGATGGCATCAATCAGAGAGTGGTGTGCGCCACCTGTAAATAACGATGTGTAGAGGTCTGTCGAGAATCCTGTCCAGTTGCCCAATACCTTCGACTCAGTAAACGAGAATATGGCAATAATGATGATTGGAGCGTAGAGGAGCGCCAAGAGCAGCCACAGATAGAGTTGTGCAAATAGTTTCTTCATATTCCTATACCCTATTAGATGAGGCTATCGCTGTCGGTCTGCTCGTCACCACCCGAGAAGAGTGATGTTGCACCAATGATTACGAGCATAATGAGCGACAGTGCTGCGCCATAGTTCCACATTCCGTTATTGATATTCTCCTGGATGGTTGTACCAAAGAGTTTTACATTGTTCATTGTCAGCAACTCGGCAATGGCAAATGTCGAGATGGTTGGCATAAAGACCATCATAATGCCCGACATCACGCCCGGCATCGAGAGTGGCACTGTCACCTTGCGGAATACCTCCGACGGGGTCGCACCCAGGTCTTCGGCAGCCTCGATAAGCGAGTGATCCATCTTCTGCAGTGTGTTGTAGATTGGATAGATCATAAATGGCAAGAAGTTGTAGATCATACCGAAAATCAACGCACCCTCACCGAGTGGTATCTGCACAAAGTCGAACAACGCAACCGTGGCGAGAGTTCGCACCAAGATGTTGATCCACATTGGCAGGATGAACAATACGACCATAACCTCCGACTTGTTGAGATTGCGATTGGCCAATATCCACGCAGCAGGATATCCCAGAAGGATACATAATATGGTGGTTATAAGTGCAATGCCAATCGAATAGATAAAGGTATTGAGTGCCTCGGACTGCTCGATGAAACGGGAGAAGTTCTCCAGCGAGAAGTTGCCCAACGCATCCTCGAATGCGTAGACTACAATCAGCACAAGCGGCAGAGCAACGAATATTGCCAGGAATATGACATACGGTATTGCCCAATTCGATCGCTTGGATATGTTAGTTAGAAATTTCATCTTAAGAAGTTGTCGCTAAACCAATTTTGTGATATACAAATCGCGCTTGTCAATCGAGATGCCCACAACGTCGAAGTTGTCCCATACATCGTTGGTGTCCACATAAATAAGGTCGCCATCCTCGGTCTTGACGGTGAGGTGATAGTGATTTCCCTTGTAGAGGATGAAGTGCACCGAACCGATGAGCTGACCCTCCTCCTTGTGGTCGAGAAGTTCAACTTTGTTGAAATCGACTCGCACCGATACGCGGTCACCTGTGTGTAGATTCGGCTGCTCCTCGCACTCGAACTCGGTGTCGAGGAACTTTACGGTTGTAGGCGAAGTCATCTCACCCACAAAGGTGTTGCGAGTGCGCTCCTTCTGCATAACGTGGATGTCGGATGGCTTGATGAACATACCTACCTTGCTACCCTCTTCGAATGCGTTATAGTCCTGAATCATAAGCTCGTAACCCTTGTCGGTCTCGATGAACATCTCGTAGTGTACACCCTTGAATATGCACGACTTGACTACGCCTGTGAAGTCGCCATTGTCGGCATTGTTCACCAGATAGATATCCTCTGGTCGTACCACAACATCCACAGCCTTCATCTCGCCAAAGCCCTCGTCGACACACTCGAACTTGTGACCGATAAACTCCACCTCCTTGTCGCGTATCATTGTGCCATTGAGGATGTTACTCTCTCCAATAAAATCTGCTACAAACGAGTTTGCAGGCTCGTTGTAGATGTCGGCTGGGCTGCCAATCTGCTGAATCTCGCCCTCACTCATAACCACGATGGTGTCGCTCAACGTGAGAGCCTCCTCCTGGTCGTGTGTGACATAGATGAAGGTGATGCCCAACGCCTCGTGCATCTGCTTGAGCTCCATCTGCATATCCTTACGCATCTTCAAATCGAGCGCAGCCAATGGCTCATCGAGGAGAAGCACCTGTGGCTGGTTGACGATAGCTCGAGCAATAGCCACACGCTGCTGCTGACCACCCGAGAGCGAGTTGACATCGCGGTCCTCGTAGTCGGTCATCGACACCATCTTCAACGCCTTGCGTACGCGAGTCTCAATCTCCTTTGCGGGAACCTTCTTGAGCTGAAGGCCAAATGCGATATTCTCGAATACATCGAGATGCGGAAAGAGTGCATATCGCTGAAAAACCGTATTGAGAGGTCGCTGATGAGGTGGAATATCGAGTATGTTCTTACCCTCCATACTTATTACACCACCCTCGTCGGGCTTCGTGAAGCCTGCCAACATACGCAACAGCGTTGTCTTGCCGCAACCCGAAGGTCCGAGCAAGGTTACAAACTCGCCTCGCTTGATCTCGAGGTTGATGTTGTTGAGCACGACCTTATCCCCAAATGACTTGGAGATATTTTCGATTTTAATGATTGTTTCGTTCTTTTTTGCCATCTCTTACTTGCGGTTTTTCAGAATGGTTTGAGTTAGATTAAAGTGATATACTGCACCAAGAGTAAACGATACGCTCTTGGCGAAATTGTTGTAAGTGACCACAGCGTGCAGGCGTAGATCGCGGCTGTCGCGCAACGGGAAGTAGTGTACTCCACCACCCGCGTACCAATACTTTGGGCAGAGCGAGTTATCGGTAGGGATAAACCAAATGTCATCTGCGCTCTCGTACTCGTAGCCGAAGAGGTCGCTATTGTAGTTCTCGTATCCGCCTTTGGCGAATACCTCGACCTTGTCCTTGTAGTTGTAAAGCAGCTGTCCGCTGATGCTCCACTCCTGATTGAAGAAGCGTTTTACAGACGATGCGCGATTCATATAATCGACCTCGATTGTAAAATCTCCTGCCGAGAATGAGTTGCCGAGTGCGATGAGGTTGATGAATTTTCCACGCTCATACTCCACGAAATTTGTGGACCAGATTGGCGAGAAACAGCCATATTCGCCACTCCAATAGAGCGAGTAGGTGAACAATTTTGATGCGAAAGGTCGCTCGCCGAATGGCGAAGTGCTGAATTGGAAGCGGAGCCAAGTGCTCTCGTCTTTCGAGGTGTAGTTTACCTCGCCACCCCACTGATAGATAGCCATCTTGTGCCAGAATGGCGATACGAGCGAGGTGTGAACATCAACATCGTAATAGTCCAACTCCCAAGTACCTATCGCCAACATATCCTTGCCCACGGTAAAGCCGAACTGCCCGACCTGGTACGACAAGGTGAGCCAGTCGATAAAATCGACATCGTCGGAGCGAAAAGCGTTCTCGTAGAGCGCTTTTGTAGAAGCCCAATCGCTTGAAAACCAATGACCTGCAAACGAGTAGGAGAAATTGCCTATCTCGCCATCGAGGAATGTGTAGAGTGATGAATTGCCAAAATCGTATCCCGAGTAGCCACCTTTGACAGGCGCATAAGGATTAACATCGAAACGGGGCGTTACGACAAACTCGGGAATGTTGTTAGAGGTGCTAGCCTCTTGTGAATAAGTACAGAAGTAGCAAAGTGTTGCTACAAGCAGTGCCAATCCTCTTTTCATCTTCCATACAAATGTGCTAATGGTTCAGGGTACAAATATAATTAAAAATTCAGAATTCAAAATGCAAAATGCAAAATTGTGTGGTAAGAATTATAAATTTTTAGGGCTAGTAGGAACGAATTTAGGGAAATTAAAGAATTTAGGGAGTTTAGTGTGCCCAAAATCGACATTTACTAAACTCCCAAATCTCTAATCTAAAAGCCAATGGTTAATGGTTAGTGGCTAAAATCCTTATTTAGTTTTGCAAACCCCTACTCTTTGTCACGGCGCAAACATTTTTAAGGGCTAGTAAAGGCTAGTAGCGGATATTAAGGGTGCGCTGAAAATTTTTAATTTTTAATTCTTAATTTTTAATTTGCTCAGATACTTTGCTGTGTGGCTCTTTTTGCACTTGGCGACCTCGCTTGGAGTGCCTGCGGCGATGATTTCGCCACCCTCTTCGCCGCCTTCTGGGCCGAGGTCGATGATGTGGTCGGCAACCTTGATAACATCGAGGTTGTGTTCGATAACGATAACCGTATTTCCCTTATCTACCAGCTTGTTCAATACGCCAATCAAGCAGCGGATATCCTCGAAATGGAGTCCTGTCGTAGGCTCGTCGAGGATGTAGAGCGTGCGACCTGTGTCGCACTTCGATAGCTCTGCCGAGAGCTTGATGCGCTGACTCTCACCACCCGACAATGTGGTGCAAGGCTGTCCAAGTGTGAGGTAGCCGAGGCCGACATCCTGAATAGCCTTCAGCTTCTGATGTATGGTTGGGATATGCTCAAAGAATTCAACCGCGATGTTGATTGTCATATTGAGTATATCGTTGATATTCTTACCCTTATAGCGCACCTCGAGAGTCTCCTTGTTGTAACGATTGCCACCGCAAGCCTTGCACTCGACATAGACATCGGGCAGGAAGTTCATCTCGATGGTCTGCACGCCTGCACCGCGACACTCCTCGCAACGACCACCCTTCACATTGAAGGAGAATCGGCCCGCCTTGAAGCCTCGAACTTGGGCATCGGGCGTTGCCTCGAAAAGTTTGCGGATGTCGGCAAACACATTTGAGTAGGTGGCAGGATTGGAGCGTGGTGTGCGACCTATCGGCAACTGATCGACAACCACCAGTTTGTCGATATTGTCGATACCCTCGATGCGGTCATACTCAAGTGGTTGGCCGTATGAGCGGTAGAGTTTGTGCGACAAAATCGGCACAAGAGTGCCATTGATGAGTGACGATTTGCCCGATCCGCTTACACCTGTGACGCAGATGAGTTTGCCGAGCGGAAATTCTACATCCACACCCTTGAGATTGTTGCCCCGAGCGCCAAATATCTTGATCGACTCGCCACTACCCTCTCGCAACTCTGTTGGAATTTCTATGGTACGACGATGTGCAAGATAATCAGCGGTATAGCCCGTTGCATTTAATATTTCACTATATGTACCTTGTGCTACGATATTTCCACCTCTGCGACCCGCCTTCGGACCTATGTCGACGATGTAGTCTGCCTCGCGCATCATCTCCTCGTCGTGCTCCACTACGATGACCGAGTTGCCCGCATCACGAAGCTGTTTGAGGCTGTTGATGAGTCGCTCGTTGTCACGCTGATGCAGACCGATGCTCGGCTCGTCGAGGATATACAATACATTGACCAATTTCGAGCCAATCTGCGTTGCCAGGCGGATTCGCTGACTCTCTCCTCCTGAGAGTGTTCGCGAGGCTCTGCCCAGCGAGAGATAACCCAAGCCCACATCGGTGAGGAAGCGGAGTCTTTCTCGTATCTCTTTGAGTATCTCGCGTGCTATGGTGAGCTCTTTCTCCGTCATTTGCGACTCTACCCCATCGAACCACTCGCGTAGTCGTGAGATGGACATCGCACTCAGTTCGGCTATGTTTTTGCCGGCAATGCGGAAGTGTTGTGCGTTCTCCTTGAGGCGTGAACCACCGCAGAGCGAACACTTGTGATATGCCACGAATTGCTCCCTCCACTTATCGCCCTTGCGACTGTTCTCATCCTCGATTTTTGAGTTGATATACTCGGCCACGCCCTCCCAGGTGCGCATCTGACGACCTCGACTCGAATACTCTGACACCTCGACCAACATAGGCTCGTCGTCGCCATAGAGAATGGCGTTGAGCCCCTCCTCCGAGATTGTTCCGATAGGGTCGTCGAGCGTGAAATCGTATCGTTTGCCGAGTGCGTCGAGTGTCGAAAAGAGTATATTATCGTGCCATTTACCGAGCGGTGCAACGCCACCTTCGCGAAGGGTGAGTCGCTCGTCGGGAATCACTCGCTTGATGTCGAATACGGCCTCCTCGCCAAGTCCGTTGCATCGCGGGCAAGCCCCCTTGGGTGAGTTGAACGAGAAGGTGAATGGCTCGGGATCCTCGAATGCGATGCCTGTGGTTGGGCACATCAGGTGGCGCGAGTAGTGGCGAATCTCGCCGGTGTCGTAGTCGTGTATAGCCATCTGTCCCTTACCTTGTCGCATAGCCTCGCGAAGCGAGGTCATAATGCGGTCTCGAGCATCTGCGCGTGCAGTCATTCTGTCGACCACAAGCTCAATCGAGTGGGTCTTATAGCGGTCGAGTTGCTCGCCGACTGTAAAGTCGCGAATCACTCCGTCGATGCGGGCGTAGATATATCCCTTGCGGAGGAATGAGTCGAACAGATCTCGGTAGTGACCTTTGCGCTCACGAACTACGGGGGCCAAGAATGCGATTTTGCGACCTTCGTAGTCACGAAGAATGAGGTCGGCAATCTGCTCGTCGGAGTAGTGTGCCATCTCCTCGCCTGTCTCCGGGGAGTAGGCTCGCGATGCTCTCGCAAAGAGCAGTCGCAGGAAATCGGCTATTTCGGTCACGGTGCCGACTGTCGAACGAGGGTTTCGGTTGGTGGTCTTCTGCTCGATGGCCACAACGGGCGACAATCCCGTAATCTTGTCTACATCAGGGCGTTCCATTGTGCCAATATATTGGCGTGCATACATCGACAGAGTCTCCATATAGCGGCGTTGTCCTTCGGCGTAGATAGTGTCGAATGCCAATGAAGATTTACCCGATCCCGACAAACCCGTGATAACGACCAATGCGTTGCGGGGTATCTCGAGGTCGATATTTTTGAGATTATGGGCGCGGGCGCCTATTATCTTGATCTTATCCTCCATAAGGCGTTACTCCTTTATCGACATCATTGTGTAGAAGAAGTCGTGCAACGAAATCCATCCGATAAGGTCGGCGAAGCAGATGGCGACAATCACAGCCATAAATATCTTTATGAAGTTCTTGCCCCAACCGGCCATATAGTGCGATGCAATGAATGAGCCAACCATATTGCCAACACCGTGAATAATGCCAAAGGTGTAGTCGACATTGCCCATAATCATAAATACTGCCAACGAGAAAGGTGTGGCAAGTAGAATTACAAAGCCCTTGATGGCATTGGCTGTAACCAAATCCATACGCATAAGCCACAATGCTATGGCGAGAATGAGGTATCCGATACCGATGTAGATGTAGCCTCCGTAGAATCCGATGAGCAAAAACCAGAAGTAGTGTATTGGTTTGATCTCGAGTCTGTTGCCTGCCTTTAGCTTAATTCGTGTGTCAAGTAGCAGGTATACCATTATGACAAGCAGAATCACGCCAAAGCAGATTTTGAAAACCCAGTCGTTGATGTATGATGCGACGAATGAGCCTGCAATGTTTCCCACGATAACGGGGATTGAGAGGAGTAGTCCGTGCTTCAGGTCGAATGTCTTTTTGCGAAGGAAGGTTATCGAGGCGGTGAGGTTTTGCAGCAGCACCGCGATTCGGTTCGTTCCGTTTGCGACATTAATCGGAAGACCGAATGCCATAAACATAGTCATAGTGATGATTGAGCCACCACCTGCCAGCGTGTTAATTATGCCGACAAGTGTACCCGATACCAACAATATGACCACAATATGCCAATCCATCTTCTTTTCGGAATTGCTTTAGAGAAGCAAAAGTACGAAAAGAAAACGGAAATTCAAAGTGAATAGGTGTAAAACACCCTTTTTCTACGCTAAAATCTTGCTACGGGAGCTGCGTCGAGGGTTGAGAACTCCTCGCGCTGATACTTGTAGTAACCCGCCACGGCGATCATTGCGGCATTGTCGGTTGTGAAGCGTCGCTCGGGGATAAAGGTGCGCCAGCCGCGCTTGCCTCCCTCCTCGGCGACACGCTCTCGGAGGAGTGAGTTTGCGGCTACTCCGCCGCCAATGGCGATGTCCGAAATGCGATAGTGTTTTGCTGCCTTGACGAGTCGCTCTGCGAGGATGTCTACCACGGTGTGGAGAATCGACGCACATAGGTCACACTTGCGCTCCTCTACGAAATTTGGATTTTCGGCTACTGCATCGCGTAGTGTGTAGAGGAACGATGTCTTGAGTCCCGAAAACGAGAAATCGAACTCTCCGATGCGTGGCTTTGCGAACTTGAATGCATCGGGATTTCCCTCCTTTGCAAGGGCATCAATAACAGGGCCACCGGGGTATGGCAATCCCATCACTTTGGCGCACTTGTCGAGTGCTTCGCCTGCTGCATCATCGATGGTCGAGCCGACAATCTCCATATCGAATGGCGAGTTGACCTTCACAATCTGAGTGTGTCCGCCGCTGACCAAGAGGCATAGGAACGGGAAGTTCGGATGCTCGCACTCCTGATTGGGCATATCGACAAAGTGTGAAAGAATGTGTCCGTGCAGGTGATTCACCTCCACGAGTGGAATGTTGTTTGCGATGGCCAATCCTTTGGCAAATGATGTGCCCACCATCAGCGATCCGAGCAGACCCGGACCACGGGTGAAGGCTATAGCATCGACCTTGTCGACTGTAATGCCGGCATCACGCAACGCTGCGTCGACCACAGGTACGATATTTTGCTGATGGGCACGCGATGCGAGTTCGGGGATTACGCCTCCATATCGCTCGTGTACCGCCTGTGAGGCGATTACGCTCGAGAGGAGGGTTGTGTTTCTGAGCACAGCAGCCGATGTGTCGTCGCACGATGATTCAATGCCGAGGATGATGATGTCGCTATTCATTTTGTTTTTTAATATTTTTTCTATCTTTTTTGGTGCTTTGTTTGCAAGTTCGGCAAAATATGATTACTTTTGTAAGTTATTATATAACTTATATGGCATAAAGTGCCGAAAATCAGAACAAAGCAGTGCGCAAAGTTATAAAAATATCGTTAAAGGTGCTATCCGCAATCGCTATATTGCTGATAATTTTTTCTGCGTTGCCTGCTGTTTTGCTCTCTATCCCTTCTGTGCAGAATGCTGCAATCGACCGCGCTGCACTCTTTGCAAGCGACTATCTTGGCTCGACTGTTAGAGTAGGAAAGATTACTCTCGGAGGATTCAGTCGAATCACTGTCCGGGATTTCTATGTAGAGGATCTTGATGGTGACACACTTCTCTTTGTGAATCGTGCCGATGCTACGATAGGACCACTCTCGCTATTGTTCAATAGGAACTTGAAACTTACCGAAGGTGTCGTAACGGGCGGAAAGTTTGTTCTGCGTGATACCAAGCGTGGCGAGGTGAATGTCAAGGAGATTACCGATAAGATCTCCTCACGCGAGCGTAAGAGTGATTTTAAGTTTAGTATGGACGATGTGTGTGGCTCGGATATATCTTTCAGGATGCATCTCGACCACGACAAAGATTATGGTGATGGTATCGACTTCGCTAATATGTGCATAGATGATATCGCTGTGGTGCTCGATGATTTCGAGGTGGTTAATGGCGTGGTGTCGAGCCAGATTACCGCTTTGTCCTTCAAGGAACGAACAGGATTCGAGGTGGAGGATTTTAGCGGTAGGTTCTGTGTGGATTCTGGTAAACTTAGTTTTGATGACATTAAGATTCGTACCGCACGAAGCCAGATAAACATCAATAGTGTATTGCTCAACGGTAAGGATTGGCTCGAGTATAAAGACTTTATTAATAATGTGCCTATCATTGCCAGTGTGTCGAATTCTACCCTCTCGTCGCACGATGTCGGCTATTTCGCCGATGCTATCTGGCGATGGGATACTACCCTTTACGACTTGACCGCATCGATGAACGGTACAGTTGCGGATTTTAAGGGCCGCCTTGATAATGCCAAGCTTGAGCGTGGTGGATCGTTGTCGGGTTCTGTTCGAGTGCGAGGTCTGGTGGATGTCGACCGTACCCATTTCGATATCAAAGTTGATAGACTTAAAGCTTCGACAGAGGAGATTGCAGGTCTGCTCCATAATATCGCCAATCTCTCTCTCGATGGTGCGGCGGCGGAATATGTGCATAGACTCAAGGCTGTCAATGCTTCGGGTGAGTTCAGGGGTACTATCCACGACTTCAAGGCAAAGGCGAAGAGTCTGCTTGCAAGTGGCGGTGAGGTCGTTTTGGAGTGTTCGATGCTTAACCCTGCCAAGGGACGCAAAGAGGTTGTGGCTACGGTGTCGGGTGAGGATGTCGATTTGGCAAAGATTCTTTCAAAGGATATATTCGGAAAGGCTACCCTTAATGCGAGCATCAATGCCGGGTTTGGCGATGGGTATACACCGCAAATCTCGGGTGGTTGTCACCTCGAGAGCATAGGGCTCAACGGATATGACTTCAATGATGTGAATGTCGTGGCGGATATCGATAATAGTCGTGTTGTCGCCTCGGTGGGCTCTTCGGACAAGGCTCTTGTGATGGGAGGACGCGCGATTGTCGACTGGTCGGACAGGTCGATGCCTCTCTACGATGCGATGTTCTCGATCGATCACGCCGATCTCCACGCAATGAATATCAACCGTAGAGATTCGATTTCGGTGCTGCGTGGCGAGGTCGGATTCTCGGCACGAGGTCGCTCGCTTGACGATATGAATGGCGAGTTGCGTGTCGCAAGCGCAGAGTACGAGACTATTGGTCGCAGTTGTGATGCAGATTTGGTGGAACTCTCGGTTGAGAGTAACGAGGATGCACGAACTCTTACTCTTACTTCCGACTTTGTCGATGTGGCTTTTGAGAGTCGTACCGCCTACAAGGATGTGGTCTACTACCTGAAAAATCTCTTGATGCAGTATGTGCCGATGCTCTACGATGAGAATGCTCGACGCAATATCGACAACCGCGTGGCGGATATTGGCGACAAGGTGGCTATACTCTCGGTCAAGACCAAGGATATAGATCCTCTGCTGGGTTGTATCACCGAGGGCCTGGAGATGGCGGAGGGCTCGAGCGTGGCTATGTTGATTAGCCCGGCCGATAATCGCTTCAAGATGAAGGCTTCGTCTACATATCTGATGCACAACAACTATCTTGTGACAAATATCGATGTCAAGGCGGGCAATGCGGGTGATTCGTTGGCTGTGACACTCTCGGCCGAGGATCTCTACGCCGGAATGTTCCACCTCTCGGATGTGGGGGTGAAGGCTGGAGCCAAGGATAATGCCATAAGCGTCGATGCAATTTTTGCCGATTCGTTGCAGGATCTATCGGGTGAGGTCTCGGCTAATGCTCTTGTTTCGCGCATAGATGGTCGTCGCAACATATCGGTCAAGTTGAATCCTTCGTCGGTGGAGAGCAGTAACTCTACGTGGAATATCACTACCGATGGTATCGAGATGGACTCCTCGCGAGTGGATATCCGTCGCTTTGCGGTGCGAAGCGATACGCAGGAGCTATTTGTCAATGGAGTTGCTTCACGCAATTCGCAGGACTCGGTGTATATGTCTCTCCGTAACTTCTCGCTTGCTCCGTTTACCCAGATTACTAGTAGCGTGGGTTATATTGTCGATGGTCGCACCAATGGATATGCCACCATCCACTCTGCGTTGCACGAGCCTCGTATCGATGCCAAAATCGATATGGACAGCATCGACATCAACGGTATTGGCGTGCCGGGGTTGCAACTCCTGTCGAAGTGGGACTTCGGTCGCAGCCGAGCTTCGCTCGATATCTCCGTTCGCAAGAATAACCGCAGTATCATCCAGGGTTACTTCGCCCCATCTCGCACTCGCTACTACGCCCGTATGCGTACGGATAGTGTAGATGTGGGCTTGCTTGATCCCCTCTTGAGCGGAGTGATAACCGATACAGAGGGTTGGGCAGATATCGATGTATCCATATCGGGAGAGGGACGAAATGCCGAGTTACAAGGTAAAATTGATGTCGACAGCTTGGCGACCACGATAGCATATACGCAGTGTAGATATAACGCACCAAAGGCAACATTGAAGGTCGAGAACAATCGATTTATCGCCACCGATGTGCCGGTGTTCGATCAGGAGAGAGGCGAGGGCCGACTCTCGCTCGATGTCTCGTTGGCACACCTCTCAAATATCGAATATGGTATCGATATCACGGTCGATAATATGAAGGTGCTCAACACCACCGAGCGCGATAACTCGATGTTCTATGGTCAGATATATGCCTCGGGAAGTGGCAGTGTGCGAGGTGATAAAGCTGGTGTAAAGATGGATGTCGTGGCACATAGCGACGACAACAGCAAGTTCTATATGCCGCTCACCGATAACAGCGAGATTCAGTCGGCTGACTTTGTGACCTTCGCATCGAAGAATAGTGTCGATACCACCTCCTACCTTGTACGCAAGAAGATGATGTTCGAGAATCGTCGTCAGCGTCGTATGTCGAGCGGTGATGCTATGGATATAACGATGGCTCTTGATGTACGCCCTAATGCCGAGGTGCAGTTGGTGATTGACCCTACGGTGGGCGACATTATCAAGGGCTCGGGCGAGGGTATGCTCAACCTGCGTATCAATCCTCAGGCCGATATATTCGAGATGTATGGTGACCTCACCATCGAGAAGGGAAGTTATCTTTTCACACTGCAGAATATTGTGAATAAGTGGTTTGAGATCGAGCCGGGCTCTACAATTCAGTGGACGGGCAACCCACTCGATGCTATGCTCAATATTGATGCGGTCTACAAACTCAAGGCGTCGCTGCAACCTCTGCTCGAAGGCTCACTCGATGGCAACCGCTCGTCGCGTGCTGTGCCTGTTGAGTGTTTCATCCACCTTACCGACCGTTTGACACAACCAAATGTGACTTTCGATATCGTGGTGCCTAATGCAGATTCGGATGTGCAGAATATCATAGCCAGCGCATTGGCAACACCAGAGAGTAAGTCGCAGCAGTTCCTATACCTTATTTTAGCTAATAGTTTCATCTCGGAGTCGTCAAATTCGATGTCGTCGTCGATTGGCGCTTCGGCAACTGCGGCAACGGGTTTTGAGATGTTGTCGAATCAGTTCAGCAATTGGCTCTCGAGCGATGACTACAAGATTGTACTTCGCTACCGTCCGCGCACCGAGCAGATGAGCGATGAGGTCGATTTTGGATTCTCGAAGGGTTTGATTGACAACCGTCTTCTGATTGAGGTGGAGGGCAACTACATTGTCGACAAGACGCAGGTGGTGAATGCCAATTCGAACTTTACGGGCGAGGCCTACCTCACCTGGTTGATTGATAGAGCCGGTACACTCCGCTTGAAGGGCTTCACCCACACCATCGACCGTTTCGACGAGAATCAAGGTCTGCAGGAGACTGGTATCGGAATCTATTTCAAGGAGGATTTTGATAATGCCAAAGATTTGCGTATGCGTCTGAAAAATCGCTTCAAACGCGAGAATCGTGATCGACAAAGGTCGCGTAGCGAAGATGGCAAGCAAGCCACAGCCAAGAAAAAAGAGATACAAACTAAATAAATTAAAACACAAACAATTATGATTAAGTTTTTGCAGGCCACAGATGAGGTGGCACAGGAGGCAGTTAATGTTGCAGAGCAGATGTCCCTTTGGGAGTTGTTCAATGCAGGTGGATGGCTGATGTGGGTACTGCTCGCATTGGGCGGAGTGACAATCTTCATCTTCGTGGAGCGTTTTGTGGCTATTCAGCGTGCAACACGCCTCGATATGAACTTTATGAATCGCATTCGTCAGTATGTGATGGAGGGTAATGTTAAGGAGGCTATCGCATTTTGCAAGCACGTTGACACTCCTATTGCTCGTATGATCGAGAAGGGTTTGGAGCGCCTTGGTCGCCCAATGAGCGATGTACAGAATGCTATCGAGAATGTGGCCAACCTCGAGGTGTCGAAGTTGGAGAATGGTCTTCCGTTCCTTGCAACCATCGCCGGTGGTGCTCCGATGATCGGTTTCTTGGGTACTGTGCTTGGTATGGTGCGTACCTTTATGGATATGTCCAACGCTGGTGGTACTGTCGATATGGCGTTGCTCTCGGGCGGTATGTATGTGGCTATGGTGACAACCGTAGGTGGTCTCATTGTGGGTATTCCTGCATATTTCGGCTACAACTACCTGGTGGCACGCATCGAGAAGCTCGTCTTCCGTATGGAGGCCAACTCAATTGCCTTTATGGATATCTTGAATCAACCTGCTCAAAAATAGTTTGAATTATGGCAATTAAAAGAGGCTCGAAGGTCGATAAGTCATTCTCCTCATCGGCGATGACCGACCTTATGTTCCTGCTGTTGATCTTTATGCTCATCGCCACTACCCTCATCAACCCTAATGCGTTGAAGTTGGAGTTGCCGCGAAGCTCGAATCAGCTCAAGGATAAGGCTATAACCACCGTTTCTATTAAACAGAGTGGCTCAAACTACCTCTACTATGTCGAGCTCGACAAGGTGGAGGGCATCGGAGGCGTTGAGCGTGCCTTGAAGGCTCGTCTCGATGGTCAGGAGAAGCCAACCGTGTCGTTGCATTGCGATAAGAAGGTTGCGGTCGACGAGGTTGTCAAGGTGATGAACATAGCCAAGGATAACGGATATAGATTGATACTTGCTACGCAAGCTAAATAAATGCAGGAGGCTTTAGACCTATGGTTGAGAGCCGAGGAAAACTATGAGTTCTAAACTTTATGCTTACATATTCTCGACACTCTATGTGTTGATGCTTACGGGGGCTTTTCTCTATGTCGATATTTCGTATCGACCAGCCGAGAAGCCCGAGAGCGACATCATATATATCGAGATGGTGAAGCCCGAACCACCAAAGCCAAAGCCTGCGCCTGTACCAAAGGTGAAGGAGGCTCCTCGTCACGAGAAACTCTCTACGCGTGATAATACACAGCAGGTCGAGGGCAAGGCTGAGGAGACTCGAACTGTGAACAAGCGAGCCTTGTTCCAGATGCCGAAGGATGGTGTCGACAAGGAGGCTAATGCCGGCAACGACAGAGCAAAGCTGGATACCGTGACCAAAGCTTCGGGTACGGGCGGAGGTTTGAATCCGCTTGGCAATGCCGAGCTCGATGAGGGCTTGCTTGGACGAGGCCTTGTTGGTGAGTTACCACGACCTGTATACCCTCCGGGTAACGAGTCGGGTAAGGTCGTAGTGAAGGTGGCGGTAAACCAGAAAGGTGTGGTGACCGATGCTCAGTTCGAGCCAAAGGGCTCAACCACGCAGAGCAAGGTGCTTGTTGATGCGGCAATCAAGGCTGCACGCAGAGCTCGCTTTACCGAGGCGAAGGCATTTACTCAAGGCGGAACAATCACCTATATATTCAAGGTAAAGTAGTATGAGATACCTATTGATGTTGCTTTGTGCAGTGGTGCCATTTGCGCTACACGCCGAGGAGAAGGTGCACTACAATGGTGCTCACATCCGCCTCGAGCATAGCGAGTGCGACTTTGGCGAGATTGACCGCAAGGGCGAGAACAAGGTACTGACCATCCGTTTTACCAATGATGGCTCCGAGCCTTTGGTATTGCTTGCTGCTACCACCACTTGTCCCTGCCTCAAGAGCGAGTTTTCGCGCAAGCCGGTGGCTGTAGGTCAGGGCGGCGAGATTCGCATCACTGTCGAGTCGAAGCGTGCTGAGCAGGGTATCTTTCGTCGTGTGGTGCAACTGCGTTCCAATTCGGTCGGTGGCACCGAGGTGCTTACCATCAAGGGAGTGGTTAAATAGTAGAGACTTAAAACAATATAAAACCTAAAACTATGAGTAGAGTAATTCGATTTTCGGGAGACTCGGGCGATGGTATGCAGATGGTGGGCAACCTCTTCTCGGAGAGTGCCGCATTTGCAGGCTATGGTGTATTCACCTTTCCCGACTACCCTGCCGAGGTCCGTGCACCACAAGGTACGGTTGCGGGTGTATCGGGTTTCCAAGTGCATTTCTCCTCGCAGGCGGTTGCACACGAGGGTGATAAGTGCGATATTTTGGTTGCGATGAATCCTGCAGCCCTTGTTGCACATCGCAAGTACGCCAAATCGACTGCTATGTTGTTGCTCGATAGCGACAACTACACAAAGGAGAGCGTTGCCAAGGTGGGCTACGATATCGAGACCATCGATAGCGAACTCAAGCTCGAGGAGTGTACTATAGTCGAAGCCCCAATCACGCAGATGACACTCGATGCAGTGGCAGAGTTTGAGTTGGACCGCAAGTCGGCACTCAAGTGCCGCAATATGGTGGTGCTGGGTGTTACGCTTGGTATGTACGACATCCCTATCGACTACGCCAAGAAGTTCATCGAGAAGAAGTTCGGCAAGAAGAATCCGCTTGTCAGCAAGGCTAATATCGCTGCACTCGAGGCGGGTGAGAACTATGCCAAGAATAGACACCTTGTGGGCGAGGTAGAGCACTCGAGCGAAAAGGCTCTCGAGCCGGGCACTTACCGTTCGGTTAATGGTAATCAGGCAGTGGCTTGGGGCTTTATTGCTGCTGCCGAGAAGAGTGGCAGACCTCTATTCTGTGGCTCCTACCCTATTACCCCTGCTACGGGCATCCTGGAGGAGTTGGCAAAGCACAAGGCCTTGGGTGTTAAGACCGTTCAGGCCGAGGATGAGATTGCAGGTATCTGCACCGCTATTGGAGCATCGTTTGGAGGTGCATTGGCGGTAACAACAACCTCGGGTCCGGGCTTGGCTCTCAAGAGCGAGGCGCTCGGTTTGGCTGTGATGGCACAGATTCCACTTGTTGTGGTAGATGTTCAGCGAGGTGGCCCATCTACGGGCTTGCCAACCAAGAGCGAGCAGGCCGACCTCCTGCAGGCTATGTATGGTCGCAACGGTGATAGTCCGCTCGTGGTATTGACTGCGCACTCCCCTGCCGACTGCTTCGATAAGGCCTATTTGGCAGCCAAGATTGCCTTGGAGCGAATGATGCCTGTGGTACTTTTGACCGATGCTAACCTTGCCAATGGTACAGAGCCATGGAAGATTAAGCGTGTGGCAGAGTTGCAGGAGATAAATCCTCCTATCGTTTCGCGTGAGGAGTTGGCTGACAAGGCTGAGTGCTTCAACGAGCACGGTCTGTTCAATCCGTATTCGGCAAACGAGGAGTTGGCTCGCTATTGGGCAATCCCTGGTACGGAGGGCTTGGAGCATCGTCTTGGAGGCTTGGAGAAGCAACCTGTTACGGGTGTCATATCCTACAATCCTGCCGACCACGCCTCGATGGGTGCACTGCGTGCCGAGCGTGTAGCAATGGTTGCCGAGATGGTTTTGCCGGTTGTTTCGGAGGGCTCTATTGGTGGCGATATGCTTGTGTTGGCTTGGGGTAGCAATGTCGGAAAGGTACGAGAGGCTGTGATGCAGCTCCATAGCGAGAAGCAGGAGATAGCCTTTGCAACTATCGACTTGATAAACCCACTCCAGAATGGTCTGCTTGAGGAGCTTGCAATGTACGACCATATCTTGGTCTGCGAGAGCAATAGCGGACAACTTGCATCGCATTTGCGCTCAATGACAAACCACCCTGATATTCGCTCGGTGACTGATATGGGAGCAAGACCATTCGATGTGGATGCTCTGAAGGAGGTAATCTATTCACACATAAATCAGAATTAGTATGGCAAAGAGAGAATACACCCCAAATGATTTTCGTAACGGAAACGCTGTTAAGTGGTGCCCGGGTTGTGGCGACCACGCACTATTCAACTCGGTTTTGAAGGCGTTACCCGAGGTGGCCGAGCGACTCGATATCCCACGCGAGAACTTCGCATTTGTGTCGGGTATCGGCTGTTCGTCACGCTTTGTCTACTATATGAATACCTATGGCTTCCACACCATTCACGGTCGTGCTGCGGCTATCTCTACGGGCCTCAAGACCGCACGCCCCGACCTCTCGGTATGGGTATGTTCGGGTGATGGCGACTCGTTGGCTATCGGTGGTAACCACTTTATCCACGCTTGCCGCCGCAATATCGATCTGAATCTCATCCTTTTCAACAACGAGATTTATGGCTTGACCAAAGGTCAGTACTCCCCTACTTCGAAGTTGGGTAAGGTGACCAAGACTTCGCCTTTTGGTACTATTGAGGAGCCATTCTCTCCTGCGGTATTGGCTATTGGTGCCAAGGCTTCGTTTGTTGCTCGTACCATCGATATGGAGCTCGACTTGACCAAGGAGTTGCTTGTCGAGGGTGCCTGCCACAAGGGTATGTCGGTGGTCGAAGCGCTGGTTAATTGTGTGATTTTCAACCATAAAACCCACGCTGACTATGCTGATACGAAGGCTATACGCGAAGAGCGCACCATCCGCCTTGTGCACGGCGAGAAGATGCTCTTTGGCGCAAACAAAGAGAAGGGTTTGGTGCTCGATGGCTTGAAGTTGAAGGTGGTGACCGTTGGCGAGGATGGCTACACTCTCGACGATGTACTGACTCACGATGCGCACTGTGAGGATACAGCTCTGCATACAATGTTGGCTTCGATGCGCTATCCGGAGTTCCCCGTTGCGGTGGGCATTATTCGTGATGTGGCACGCCCAACTTACGACTCGGAGGTTGCACGCCAAATCGAGGAGCAGCAGAGCGTTAAGCCAAATATGAAGGCCGATGACCTGTTCTTCGGTGGCGAAACCTGGAAGGTTGAGTAAAGAAATTCAAAATGCAAAATTCAAAATGCAGAATTTGTCTGAATAATAAACGAAAATAGATGAGAATTGGTGAAATACAAACCTTGCGTGTTGCGCGAGTGTCGGAGTTTGGTCTCTATCTTGCAGACGAGGAGGGCAACGAGGTGTTGCTCCCCAATCGCTACGTGTCGCTGACGCAGAAGGTAGATGATGAGGTGGAGGTATTTGTCTACCACGACTCGGAGGATCGTATCGTGGCAACTACCGAAACACCCAAAATTACAGCCGGCAAATGTGCCTACCTCAAGGTGGTGGATAAGAATATTCACGGTGCATTCCTCGATTGGGGCATCACGGGTAAGGACTTGTTCCTCCCGAACCGCAATCAGCAGGGCGGTGTGTTGGTTGGCTCGTATAAGGCGGTCTATCTCTATGTCGATAATGTTACAGACCGTTGTGTGGCAACCTCGAAGTTGAAGCAGTATGTCAATAACGACGATATAATCACCCTCTCGCCACGCCAGAAGGTCGAGGCGTTGATTGTGTCGGAGAGCGAGATTGGCTATCGTGCCATTGTCGAGAATCGCCATTGGGGAATGATCTACAAAAATCAGATTTTCCGCGAGATAAATCTCGGTGACAGAGTCGAGGCGTATGTCAGTCGTATTACCGACGATAATCGCATCGACCTCTCGTTGCAGCAGAAGGGCTTTGCACAGGTTAAGGACTCGGCAGAGGTGCTCTACGATGCTATCGTAGCGGCAGGTGGCTCACTCGCACTTACCGACAATAGCTCGCCTGAGGAGATTCGTGATGCGCTCAATATGAGCAAAAAGCTATTCAAACGCTCGTTGGGTGTGCTTATGAGCCACAACCGAGTAACTTGCACCAAAGGTGCAATACAAGTTAAAAGCTAGAAGTGTAAAGTTAAAAGTTGTAAATAAGCCGAGCAAAAGCTCGGCTTTATCTACTTCTATGAGAATAGAGAATGTTTCTGCGATATTCTATGATGCTGAAACTTGTGATTGCATCATAAGTAACCTTTTTAAGAAGCACTTACCGCAGCAACAACGATTAGGGCTACTGAGCCTGCAATACTAACAATACAGGTTACTCCTGCAGCTATCGCTCCCAAAGGGTCTGTTCCTGTTCTAAATTTGTAACATTCTTGACCATTATTTATATACGGTGTGCAATATGGTAAGTAGGTGCCCACCTTTTTTATTCCACGCTTATTATCAATTACCACATCGCTAATGTAATGTTCTGCTGTAATTAACTGCTTATCTTCAAAAGATTCATTCGTAGAATATGTGGCCACAAATTTCATATTAAACGGAGTAGCTTTTTGTGAGTATTTACGGCTCAATCCTATTTCGAATTTTTGAGACTGTCCAGTATTAGGATCAATAAATCGACCATTGCGGCCAATGCGGAAACTAACGAAACCACCCTCTTCTCCCTTGTCGATTATTAAAGGATGCAATTGTACTGAACAAGTGTATATTATCTCCGTTGCATGTGGAGCTATGGCTAAAATTCTTTGTTCGTATGTTGTTGTAATATTAGAACTACTCGAACTACCTCCTATGGTTGTAGCTCCCATCAATGCGCCAATACCGCCTTTGAGTCCCATTGCCTTGGCAACTCCACCTAAGTTAAAAGCAGTCCCACTCGTATTTGTCACTCCAGATGAATAAACTGAGTTTGAAAATAATGACGTCGGCTGATTATTTATGTAGATAAAACTATTTGCTTTATCTATATATATTATTTTTGACGTTTTATTTTGGATAGCAACCTGCATTTTATTATCATCGCATATTATCAAACTTTTGATGTTACTATCTTCATATAATTGGATTCCACTATTTTAAAGAAACAATAAACACCAACTCTTTTTGCATATATTGATGTTGTAGACGCTAATAAAATAGCTGCTAATATAAATCTCTTCATAAATCTACTGTTTGTTGATTAAATATAAATTTTCTCTTTCCAGTTTCTCCGTTGTACCTTTTAAAAATGATAAATACGCACAAAAAAAAGCGCGGTACTTTCAGTGTATTTCTATTCAGAGGTGTTTGGCGTAACCTACCAGTAGAATAACCGAAAGCCCACGCCGTATAGCGTGAGTATTCTTGTATTATTCCTACTGGTATTCAAATTAGTCGCCAAACTTTCTGAATAGTAGAATAAAACTAAAATAGCTTTTTCAATATGTCTAGATTGTGCGTATCAAGTACACTAATGTTTCATAGGCAAGTGCGATTTTATGTTATGGTGCTACAAATTTAGAAATTATTTTCAAGAGTTGCGGAATTATGGGTAAAATTTTTTATTTTTGCAGAAAATAAACAAATCGTCATTGCGAGAGCCGCTAGGCTCGTGGCAATCTCCCACTTTTAATTTTAATAACAATAAGGGGGATTCCCACAGTCGCTTCGCTCCTTCGGAATGACGGCTATAAAATAGCTAATGGCCAATGGCTAAAAGTTAAGAATATGGCGAATATAGCAACCGCAGAGCGCGTGTCGCTCGAAAAGTCTGATAACTATGTCTACCAGCGCTCGGTGCTGGCGTATCATCGTGCTGCCGAGTTGGTCGAGGGTGATATCCTCGAGATAGGCACCGGCACGGGTTATGGAGTGGAGATAATAGCCAGGAAGGCTATGAGATATATATCTATTGATAAGACTCTGCCCGAGAGTCCGCTTCAGCTCGAGAATGTCGAGTACTACAATATGGAGGTGCCACCAATCGAGTTTGAGAACTGCTCGTTCGATTCGGTGGTGTCGTTTCAGGTAATCGAGCATATCGAGGAGGATATCGACCTTGTGCGCGAGGTGGCGAGAGTGCTGCGTCCCGGTGGCAAGTTCGTGGTTTCCACACCAAATGCCCCTATGTCGCTCACTCGCAACCCTTGGCACGTGCGTGAGTACAATGCCGACGAGCTGCGAAATCTGCTCGAGTGTCACTTCTCGAAGGTGGAGGCGTATGGCGTTGTGGGCAACGAGAAGGTTATGGCCTACTATGAGAAGAATCGCCAGTCGGTGCGCAAGATAATGCGCTTCGATCTGCTCGATTTGCAGCACCGTCTGCCTCGCAAGATGCTGCAGTGGCCATACGATCTGCTCAATAGGTTAAATCGTCGTAATCTGCATAAGCGCAATAGCTCCCTCACCGAATCAATCACGATGGAGGACTACTCTATCGTCCCTTACGAGGCCGGTATGAAGTGCTTCGATCTATTTTTTGTGGCGACTAAATAGCAATTGAAAAAATGAAGAGATTATCCACATTGTTTGTTTTTCTACTCTTTGCAGCATCGCTCTCGGCGCAAAGTGTCGAGGTGAGAATGTTGTATGGCAAACCAAATGATTCGACCGAGAAACCTATACCGAATGGCGAAAATAAGGTCGAGATACGCAAGTATAAACTTGTGAAATGTGCCGAGGGTATGCGATTGACCATCCCGAAGGAGCATATAGCCGATGGTGTTTGGGGAATCGAGGTGCTACCTTCGTTTATGAAGGCCGTTAAGGGCAACGAAGGCTATTGGATGAGCGCACGCGGAATGTACGGATACTTCGATAAGGAGAACGGAGGCTATCGAACTACAAGAAGCGTGATGCCTATCTACGCTATGAAGCGTGGTGATAATCTCTGGTGGGGACACGTCAAGAAGTGGCGTTTCGACTACTCCTTTATAGCTCGTGCAACAGATGGCAACTATGAGACGGTGCTTCGTTTCAGAGCCGATTTAGTGCGTAAATATTTCGATCTGTACGACGATATCGTTATTGACTACCACTGTCTCAAGGGCGAAGATGCGACTTATGCCAACATCGCAAAGGCGTACCAGCGTTATCAGTTTGAGAATAGCGGAGTCAAAACCATCAAGGAACGCATCAAAGAGCAACCTGAGCTCGACTATCTCACCGAGTCTATTGTAGTGCGTATCCAAACCCACTGCGCAAAGCCTATCGCTGATATTTCGTCAAAAAGCCCCGATCGTGTGAAGGCCGATTTTACGGCCGAGACCGAGTATCCACTCGAGGTGCATATGCCTTTTGGTGTGTCTGGCGAGTTTGTGCAAGCCATCAAGGATTCAGGTGTCGATAAGGCGACATTTGTCTCGGCGGGCTGGAACTATGGTGGTTACGATGGTCGCACACCGCAACATTTTCCAGTTGAGCAATCTATCGGTGGTGAGGCTGGCCTGCGCCGACTCATTGAGAAGACACAGAGCCTCGGCTATCAAATGACCCTTCACGCAACCAATACCGATGGCTATACTGTCTCTCCAATGTGGGACGAGTGGTGGGCAGGTAAACTCAAGGATGGTTCTTATGATCGTGGCAGCATTTGGGCAGGTGGATGGTGCATCAATGTGTGCCAGGTGGCATCGTGGAGCAAGTGGGTACCCGAGGAGTTGAAGAAAATGGCAAATTTGGGTGTTCGTGGCCCACACTATATCGATGTTTACTCGGCAACCTATCCGAATAGATGTGCCGATCCTCGACACCCTGCTACTCCCGAGCAGATGGCAGTGATTCAGAATAAAATTCTTGCCGAATCGAAACGATTGATGGGTGGAGCTGCAAGTGAGGGCGGTTACGACCACGTGGCAGCAAATATCGATTATATCAACTATGTGGGCAGGGAGATTAAGAGTTTGGCAGATGGTCGATATCCGTTTGCTACGGGTGTGCGCCCATTGTGGGAGTTGGTTTATCACGGCATTATACTCTACAACTCCGATCGTGCTACTCAGAATCATACTCGCGGAAAATGTCTTTATAAGTTGGAGAAGTCGGGCGATCCTCGTTGGATGGAGGGCGATGGCGTGGTCGATCCGAAAATCTCGTTGAAGATTGTCGAGTTTGGTGGTCGTCCGATATTCTACACCTATAAATTTGCCGATGTGCCTCGCATCAAGCGAGCCTGGGATGAGTTTGTGCCCGTACGACACCTGCAGAGGGAACTTATGACAGACCATCGTCAGGTGGGCGAGAATCTATTCTTGACCGCCTATGCCGATGGCAGCAAGACTATCTGCAACTATAACGAGCAGAGCGTTGTGTGGGAGAGCAAGAGTATCGCTCCAATCAGTTACATCCTCATAAACCCTGATGGCTCGATTTATGTTCCGAAGCCATTCTAATAGTAACGCCTAAAATAGACAGAGTCGCCCTCACAAGGGACGACTCTGTTTTTCTTTGCTCCGATAAAGTTGTTTGCGCCTTAGGTGTAAAAACACAAAAGTCGCCATTTAGCGACTCTTGCGGTGCGTAGGGGACTCGAACCCCTGACCCCGTGCGTGACAGGCACGTATTCTAACCAGCTGAACTAACGCACCATTCATTTCCTGATTGCGAGTGCAAATATAGGGCAATTTTTTTTATCTGCAAAATATTTCGCAACTTTTTTTCACTTTTTTTTCTTTTTTTTACTCCTTTCGGAACATCGAAAACTGTACACTTCCGTAACTTCTTAATTGCCAGAAATATGGGTGATTTGAGAAATCATACTTGTCGGAGTGCTCAAAAATGAAGATTCCGCCCTCATTTAGTATCTCGCTATCCAAAACAAGCGGAACAATCTCCTCGAGCCCCTCAAGGTCGTATGGCGCATCCGAGAATACGATGTCGAATTTCTTAGGGCAACTGCGCAGATAGAGGAAGGCATTTGCCTTGACGACATACATATTGTCGGCACCAAGTTCCTTGGCGGTGCGACGAATGAATGCGTGGTGTACGGCATTTATTTCGACCGATGTGACACTACGTGCTCCGCGTGATGCAAACTCGTAGCTAACCGAACCTGTGCCGGCAAAGAGATCCAACACATCGCACTCCTCGAAATCTACGAGGTTATTGAGTACATTGAATAGATTCTCCTTTGCAAAGTCCGTTGTTGGTCTTGCGCGGAGATTGCGCGGAGGGTTGATGGCTCTACCCTTGAATTTACCACTTATTATTCGCATACCACTCGTTTGAAATACTTACGCAATAGTTTGGCTTGTGCTGTGCCATTTTTAATATATATAGGTATATCCCTCTCTCCGAGCCACTCTTTTGCGTAGTAGAGGATATCCTCGGCAGTGGTTGCTGCATTTGCCTCAGCACGCTGTAGGCCACCGTCAAATAGTCGCATATAGCATACCTGCTCGCTGGTATCGATTGTGAGACACACTTCGTCGTTGTGGCGCATATCGAGCAGAGGTGACGAGAATGAGGCGCGACTACCCCACTTTGCAACGATACTCTCCAAGGCTTTGCTATTGATGGCTATGACTGCCACGATATCGTTCTGCAGCTCGCTGCATACGCTCACTTCGTTGCTATGGCAACCCTTGCCCGCAAGCGAGAGAATAGTCGCTGCGTTGTCGAGCGATACCTCATCGCGCGGAGCGAGTGTCACGCGCGGCGTGTCGATTACGAACTCTATATATTCTCTCCCCTCAGCTACGGAGAACTGCTCCGCAGAAAAAGAGCGTCCACCCAATTTTACTTGAATGGACACTTTCTTTGGGGCTTGGTTTGGATTACTCCCAGTTTCCTGCCTCATTGTTACCACGATCCATCGCACCGAACTTGATGCCTGGATATCTGTTAAAGTTGTTCTCCATATTATCGATGAGGTTGATAATCTGCTGACGATACTTTACGGTATCGAGGAATGCGATGTACGGAGTACGGCACTCCACAACAGGGATTACAACCTTCGACTCGGTAGCAAGCATACCAGCCTCGAGGATAAACTCGGTCTGATTGTTTGAGAATGGCACATAGCGCAACTCCTTAACCTGCTCTGCTGTGAGGTGCTTGAAGAGCGAGTCCTTGACCGAGAATGTGAACTTCTCGATATTCTTGAACTTCTTACCATACTTTTTCTTTGCCTGAGCCATTGCTACTGAGTCATCCTCGTCAATCTTCTTGCGCTCGCCCTCCATAGTCTCGGTGAGAACAAAGTTGATGAGCGAGTCGAAATCGGCAGTAAAGTGCTGGTGCTTAGCCTTGAACTGACGCTCTGCGGTGCGGATGTCCTTGATGCGCTCGATAACTGCAGCCTCACGCACCTTCTGCTCGTTCTCGAACTTAATAGGTGTCGAAATAAGCAGATAGAGCCAGTAGGTAAGTGCCAAAACTCCTGCTGCGAGAAGAATTTCGAATACAATTAGAGTAATTTTCTTTCCCATTTTGATATTTTATTGTTAAGTTTGTACAAAATTTTGAACACCGATGATTAACATCTCCGATATTTCGTGCCAAATTTACGCAAAATTATTGTATCAACCAACGAATAATCAAAAAAAAATCGTCGAGGCCTTTGCAGAGTATCTCGCCGAAGGCGATACATCTTCGATTTTTGTGTTGAACGGATATGCCGGAACGGGTAAAACTACGCTCGTCTCAGCCATTGTTGCAGCATTGAAAAGTGTCGGTATTCGCTCGGTGTTGCTTGCCCCTACGGGTCGAGCAGCAAAGGTCTTGTCGCACTACTCGGGCGAGAAGGCGTTTACCATTCACAAACACATCTATCGTGAGCGCACCAACGCCTCGTATGAATCTAAATTTTCACTTAATATAAACCGTGATAAAGATGTGATTTACATCGTAGATGAGGCTTCGATGTTGTCTACTCATACCGGCTCTGACGGTGTGCAGTTTGGCAGTGGATCGTTGCTCGAGGATCTGGTGCAATATGTCCGCTCGGGCAGAAATTGCCGACTCGTTCTGGTGGGCGATAATGCCCAGTTGCCGCCCGTTGGTGCCGACTTCTCACCTGCCCTTGATGCGATGGAGATGAGTCAATTCGGTGATGTGGTCTATGGCTCGATGGATGAGGTAGTGCGTCAGGAGCAAAATTCGGGAATACTCTTCAATGCAACACTTGTGCGTTGTATGCTTGAAAACAAGATTTACGAGATTCCGAAGTTCGACCTCGGCTACGACGATGTGCAGTCGGTGGGTGGCTCAGATTTGTTGGAGGCGTTGCAGGATTGCTACGACCGCTATGGTCGTGAGGAGACCATCGTAATCACTCGCTCGAATAAACGCGCAAACCGCTACAATGAGGGTATTCGCCGCATAAATCTGATGGCTGAAGAGGAGTTGGAAAGCGGTGATATACTGATGGTTGCAAAGAATAATTATCACTACACCGACCGAATCGAGAACTGCCCAATCAACTTCATTGCCAATGGAGATATTGCCCGCTTGAAGCGACTGCGTCGTGTGGAGGAGTTTTACGGTTTTCGCTTTGCTACCGCTACCCTATCATTTGGTGACTATGACGATACCGAGATCGAATGCAAGGTGTTGCTCGACACGCTCCACTCCGAGTCGCCTTCGCTCACTCGAGATGAGAGCGAGCGCCTATTCCGCGAGGTTGAGAAGGACTATCTCGATGTAAAGAGCAAGATCAAACGCCTTCAGGAGATTCGTGAGAATGACTATTTCAACGCCTTGCAGATAAAATTTGCCTATGCCGTAACCTGTCACAAGGCACAGGGCGGTCAGTGGAAGGCGGTATTTGTCGATAGATGCATCTTTGGTGATGAACCTATGACAAAGGATATGCTTCGCTGGCTCTATACAGCAATGACCCGAGCAACGGAACGACTCTACTTTGTCAACTTCGACGAACGCTTTTTCGAGGATAAAATTTAACTTTTGCCCTGTGATACTATCTTTAATATCGTATCATCAAAAACGAGACGATATGAAATTTATTCCTAAACTTCTGACGCTACTTTTTGTTATCCACTCTGCAACGACCTCTGCGCAATCTTCTGCGCGTATTATATGCGATGAAACTTGCAAGACCGAATCGGGGGCAACAATCACTAAAGGTGATGGTTTCGCTGTCGTGTCACCCGTAGGTCGTGGCACGGTACAGATGATTGAGATGGCGCCTCGCCTCACCTCTCTCGAGGGTAAAACCATCGCTATTGTGGGCGGAAGTTTTATGGCTCGCATAACCCACCCCGAGCTCAAACGCCTTATTTTGAAGGATTATCCAACTGCACGAATCATTCTGCTCGACGAGATAGGTGCGGCAGGAGTTTACCCTGCTCCGGGTGTCACTCGTCGCTCGAAAGAGGAGTTTCAGCAGAAGTTGCGCTCGATGGGTGTAAACGCAGTTATTTCAGGCAATTGCGGCTGCGGACTTTGCACACCCAAAGAGGTCGGTTCGTGTATCGCGGCCGAGTATATCGGCATCCCATCGGTGGCTATTGCTGCGCCTACATTTACCGAGCAGGTGTTCTACACCTCTACCAATAATGGTCTTCCCGCGCCGCGTGTAGCGGAATATCCCGGTGCATTTGCTTCGCACACGACCGACGAGTTGATTAAAAATACTCGCGAGGTGTTGTACCCTCAAATTGTGAAGGCTCTCACCACACCAATTACAGCCGAGGAGTTGGCTCGTAGTGCCAAAAGCAATCAAGGCGGTTTGCGTGACGACATATTCTATGGTACTTATCAGGAGGTGAACGACCATTTTCGTGAGATGAATTGGTCTGATGGTTTGCCTATTGTGCCACCAACATTCGAGAAGGTGAGCGAGTTTCTGCGTTTTACCGATATGAAGTGGGATGAGACGGTGGCTGTTCTCCCTGTAGCACATCGCAATACTACGGTGTGGCACGTGGCTGTAAATGGCGTGATGGCGGGGTGCAAACCCGAGTATATGCCTATTCTTATAGCGATGACAAAGGCGATGGGCGCAGGCTCGTTCCGTCGCACTTTGGCGAGTACGCACGCTTGGGTGCCCTACTCTTGGCTGAATGGCCCTGTGGCACGACAACTCGGATTCGATTGCGCTCAAGGCGAGATAAACGAGGCGGCAAACGCCACGATAGGTCGTTTTATGAATCTTGCGCTGATGAATCTGGCGGGATACTATGTAAAGCAAAATCGAATGGGAACATTCGGCTATCCTATGCCTTGGTGCCTGGTCGAGGATGAGGTGGCTTGTCGCGAGGTGGGATGGAAACCCTACCACGTGCGCCTCGGCTATGCGATGAATGATAATACCATAACCACCTGTTCGACACTGCTTTGGGGTAATAATATGGCACCATCGTCGACCGATCCGCAGAAGATTATGGAGCTTTTGGCGTGGGATATCACCGAGCGTTGCCAGTTTGCGCTGGGTAGTGGCAAGCAGTTCACCTATCGCACAATTCTGCTCACCAAGCCCATTGCAAAGAATCTTGCCAAGAGATATCGCACTCCGTACTCCCTCGAGCAAGACTTGATTCGCACAGCTCGTCGCTCGTTGCACGAACGAGTATTTGCAAACTACTACGCCAACCCTGGCAGCAACCCCGAGGAGCGCCACCCTATTCGCAACTGGAAGGGCCATCTCACTCGTACCGAAGGCGCAGCCACTACTCCAACACCTGTGTGGTACGATACTCCCGAAACCGAGATGGTTACAATCCCTACTATGAAGGAGAATATGACCGCCTTTCTGATTACGGGCGACGATAGCCGCAACAAGGTGCAGACGATGCCCGGCGGAGGCTTCGAGACGGTGCAGATTGAGCTGCCTCGCGAATGGGATAAACTGATGCAGGAGAGGGGCTACAGACCTATTTCGGAGTTTTATATTAAATAGCACAAAGGCGATTGGCAAATTATTGCTGATCGCCTTTTATTTGTAAATGTGATTGCTAAAAAAAACTCGCACAAACCATACTGCAAAAAGATAGCTACCTTCAGCCTCCTTTTATGTTGTATTACCTATTTCCTGTACAACAATTATTGCAAATCTAGTTTATCAAAGTCGAAGCTAAATTGTTTTTCTTTTGCAAATCGTTCGCTACGAACCAATTTATACAACTCTGACTTCAGCCCTGATTTAGTTCCATGGAATGTTGTATTGATTAGCATATCTTCTTCCTCATCAAACATATCATTCTCCTCTGCTAATAAAACCCTTATCCATACCTCAAAATCGGTTAGTTCATTATCATCCGCAGCTTGCTCATACAATTCCCGTTGGGCATCCTCGATATAAATCTCATAGCCATCAACAGTCATCAAGAATGATAATTTTGTCTCTTTTGCCATATTATCTATCAATTATCCACAACAACGCTTTCTCTCATAATTGAAGACAGAATTTGTGTACGTTACCTATCTTGATATTGTTCATTGATAGCATCTTCGTTCTCTTCATCTTCCCACCACTCTTTGTTGCCCTCAAATGCCTCAGCAATATGTTAACGCAATTTTGCAACAGCCAAATCAAGAGTCTTGCACGCACCTATAACAGAGTGCGTGCAAGACTCAAAATCCGCCTCGTGGGAAATGATTAAACAGACATACTTATAAGCATTAGTATCACGAAAATAATAACTCCAACTATTATCTTCCAATTATATATAAGAAAATACAAAATTGGATGCTCTTGTCTATTTTTCTTTTCTTGTTCTTCGTCTCTAAGTCTATTTCTTGTATTCGTCGAAATTATTGGCTCGAATTGTGAACCATCACAGATTTGACCTTCAACTAAATTGCTTATCTTGTCAGAGAAAGGCAGTAAGTCAGAATGATTGTTTATCTCTTCCCTCTCTACTATCTTTTCAATATTGTATATATTAGTCGTCTTATTATTATCTGTATCGGTTTGCTCTATGGATATTTCTCCAGTTTCTAACACCCTTAACACATACTCTGTATTATTTGTTTGGTATTTAACAGTAACATTTTGGGATGTCTCAAATTCTATCGGATTTGGAAAGATTGGAGTAGATTGTATTACATTATCATTATACAAAATGCCTTTAGATGATAGATATATAACGATAGCACTATCGGACCCCTGCTCCTTCACACTTTTTAGACATACGAACTTATTAAAAGGCAGTTTTGTAGATTGTTCAAGCGAACAAACGGGAATCCACAATAAGTATCCCGTGGAAGTCAGCATAGACAGATATGTAGATGACAACCTATACATCGCCCCTAAGCCATGTCTATCCAGAGCTTTAGCACTGCAATAGCCATATTCCTCCACATATACAATACCATGGTTTTGACAACGTCCAATGGTCTTATAAATGGCTTGTTTGTTTTTATCCAAGACATTATAATATGGAGAAAGTCTAACATCTTCAATAGCTCCTGTTGTATTGTTAATGCAAGTCACCTTATTAAATCCGTATGGAAAGGTTTTAACTATATCATAGTGATGCTTTAGCATTTTTATTTCATCTGCGATGCAAGTCTCTAGCAGACGAGCTGTAGAGTTAAGTAGCTCTTCATATAATGCCTCATAATTGTTTCTATCATCTATAGATAAATATTTATGATATTCAATTCCCCACTCGCCTTGAATGGAAATATGTCCATATTGGAGGCTAATCCGTATAAGCACCGCTCCAGTAAGTGCATCCGCATTATGCATATAACAAACATTAACTTCTTTCGCAGAAATTATATCTATAAAAAAATCATCGTCACGAAGAGCTTCAGATGTCTCTTCATTATCTCCAAAGTGGCGTTCACTTTCATTTATTGCTCTTACCACAAGTGATAAAAATATTTGGGAAGATATCTCCCCCACTTCTAATTTTATGTTTTTCATAATAAAATCTTTTATTACAATACGGGATATGTCACTTACAAATTATTCTTTAGAAGATGTATTATCTACAACATCGTCAGTATATATGATAGTTCCTTCCACTTGATTCACAATCTGCTTGAACCTATCAATAGGGTCTTGCTCCTGATTTGTTAAACCCACAAGTTCTGCATATTTGTCTAAAATTGTTTCTCCCATAGTCATATTATTATTTAGATTGTTTCATCTGCCCAAAAGCACAACGACTACATTTATACCCACCAGAAGAGTATTTACCCGTATGTTTTGACAAGCAAGACGGACATACTCTAAAACCGCATTTATCACATATAAACCAGTTCCAAGTATCTGGGAGTTCTTTGCCACAATGTTGGCAGAGTATCATAATGCTCACATAGAATTTAAGTGCAAATCAAAAGGAGCCTATCTAATATGCGGTCACATAGTTAGACAGGCTCAAAACAATTAACGACGCTCAATTCTCTTGATGAAAACATTGTCAGATGGTCTGATTGTGCCCTGTCGCAACAAAATATCCATAGCCTGACCCTCTGAAGGATAATCCATGGTTACATAAGTGCAACAATCAGAGTTGTTCTTTCTGTAATAAACTGCATACTGTGACATAAATGTTTGGCTTTTAAGTTACCGTAGCAACTCCTATGCGGTGGGTTATTTATAAAAAAGAAAGTGTGGAGTTGATTTCCGTTTATCAAAATGGAGGTTGTGGTAAAACCCTGCGATAATAAACGATACAATGCCCCACACCTGTAATATGCAGGTCGTAGGGGCAGAAAGCTCCTAACCGTACATATACAAGAAATAGGTGTTGTTCGTTATCCTATCGCATTTGAAAACTACCACATTTCCATCTTAGGACTGCGAAAACACTTTCTATATGTCTGCCGAAAGACAATTCAATCGCCTTTCAGCGTTGCAAATATAGAAAACTTTTCGCAAACAAACAACACCTTGCAGGGCATTGCCCTCTTAAAAAATTAATTTTCAACTCTCAACTCTCCACTCTCAACTTTTTTTGTTATATTTGCACGATTATAACTCTTAAATAGGTAAGGAATTTTGGCACGAACAAAGAAAACAGGCGAAGAGCAGGAGCAGAAGTCGGGTAAGACGAAGTTGATGGAGCAATACGAGAATGTAAAGGCTCAATATCCCGATGCGATTTTGTTGTTCCGAATGGGCGATTTCTACGAGACATTCGGCAGCGATGCTATCGAAACAAGTGCAATACTCGGCATTACGCTCACTCGTCGTGCCAATGGCGGTGCTTCGACAGTGGAGTTGGCGGGCTTTCCGCACCACGCCATCGACTCCTACCTCCCGCGCCTGGTGCGTGCCGGCAAGCGTGTGGCCATATGTGAGCAGCTCGAAGACCCTAAACTCGTAAAGAAGGGCGTTGTCAAGCGAGGCGTTATCGAGGTGGTTACCCCCGGCGTAGTGCTCGAAAACAATGTGGTCGAGCAGCGCGAAAACCACTATCTTGCATCGGTCTATTTCGGACAATCGGCTACAGGTGTGGCATTTCTCGACCTCACTACGGGCGAGTTTTCGGTGGCAGAGGGCGATGACCGCTACATCGAGAAGTTGCTCTCGTCGTTCTCGCCAAAGGAGATTGTCTATCAGCGAGGTCTCAAGGAGCGTTTCGTGGCGGCTTTCGGCTCGCGCTATTACATCTATTGCCTCGAGGATTGGGTATTCTCCTACGATGTCAATTACGGCAAACTCACCACGCACTTCTCGGTTCCTACATTGAAGGGCTTTGGCGTGGAGGGTATGCGCAGTGCCATTTCGGCAGCAGGTGCTATACTCTACTACCTGGAGTTTACGCAACACAACGATATTGCTCACATCTCGTCGCTTTCACGACTCGACCGCGAGGAGTATGTGTGGATCGATAAATTCACCTCTCGCAACCTTGAACTTTTTGCGTCGAGCGGAGGTGACACCAACTTCTCACTTGCCAAGACTCTCGATCGCACTCGCACCGCTATGGGTGCGCGATTGTTGCGTCGCTGGATTGCAATGCCGATTCTCGACTTGAAGCGTATCGAAGAGCGTCAGGATATGGTCGAGGTATTCGTGAAAGATTCTGCCACTCGCTCCACTGTTAACGAGCATCTGTCAATGACGGGTGATATCGAGCGAATTGCATCTCGCATTGCTTCGTTACGAGTCTTGCCTCGCGAGATGATTCAGTTGAAGAACTCGTTGGAGGCAATCGAGCTCTTGAAGGCGGCACTCGAGTCGTCGGATAGCGATATCCTCCACCTTGCAGCGTCGAATATCGACCCTCTCAGCGAGTTGTCGCAGAAGATTGCCAAGACCATCTATCCCGACCCTGCAACCAACCAGATTCAGAAGGGTGGCATCATTGCCGATGGCGTGTCGGCCGAACTTGACGACTTGCGCCGCATAGCAACGCACGGTAAGGAGGTGCTCCAAAAGATTCAGGAGCAGGAGAGCGAGTTGACGGGTATTCCGTCGCTCAAGATTGGCTACAACAATGTCTTTGGCTACTATATCGAGGTGCGAAATACCCATAAGGACAAGGTGCCAGAGCGTTGGATTCGCAAGCAGACCTTGGCTGCTGCCGAGCGATATATCACCGAGGAGCTGAAGGAGTATGAGCAAAAGATTCTCGGAGCGGAGGAACGAATGTTGCAACTTGAGCAGCAGATTTACAGCGAGTTGATAGCCTATACAACAGGTTACTTGCGCGAGATTCAGCGCAATGCCCAGATTGTGGCACGCATAGATTGCCTCTATTCGTTGGCGGTTGTGGCGGTGGAGCGCAAGTATGTGCGACCTCAGCTCAACCGCTCGACCACCATAAACTTGAAGGCGGCACGCCACCCGGTTATCGAGACCTTGATGAAGGTGGGCGAAAAGTATATTCCGAACGATGTGATGCTCGACACCGAGTCGCAGCAGATTATGATGATTACCGGTCCGAATATGTCGGGTAAGTCTGCTCTGTTGCGCCAGACCGCTCTTATTGTGCTGATGGCACAGATGGGTTCGTTTGTACCTGCATCGAAGGCGGAGATTGGCTTGGTGGATAAGATTTTTACCCGTGTGGGTGCGTCGGACAATATCTCGCAGGGCGAATCGACCTTTATGGTCGAGATGTTGGAGTCGGCTTCAATTTTGAATAATATCTCGGAGCGTAGTTTGGTGTTGCTCGATGAGATTGGCCGAGGCACAAGTACCTATGATGGTATCTCTATTGCGTGGGCTATGGTTGAGTATCTCCACAACCACCCTACGGCCCATCCTCGCACACTCTTTGCTACGCACTACCACGAGCTCAACGATATGGAGCAGGTGTGTGCCCGTGTGAAAAACTTCCACGTTTCGGTCAAGGAGATTGATGGTACGGTGGTATTCCTTCGCAAGTTGGAGCGTGGCGGTACGGAGCACTCGTTTGGTATTCACGTGGCGCAATTGGCGGGTATGCCTGCGACGATTGTCGAGCGTGCTACCGCAATTCTCGAGGCGCTGGAGAAGGCCTATGGCAATAGTGATATGGTACCGAAGGGCGAGTTGCGCAAGCGTGGCAAAAAGACTACTGCACAAGGAGTTGCCGATGTTGCCGAGTCGGTACGCACCCCCGATGTGCAGTTGTCGATGTTCCAACTTGATGACCCTGTCCTTGTGCAGATTCGTGACCAAATCAAGGGGCTTGACATCAACTCTCTCACCCCGTTGGAGGCTCTCAATAAACTCAATGAGATTAAGAAAATAGCAGGAATTTAGCCCTTTGGATAATTAAAAATTAAAAATTAAGAATTAAAAATTAAAATTATATGGAGATTAAGTCGTTTGTTTTCAATCCGATTCAGGAGAATACATACGTCGTGTGGGACGAGACAAAGGAGTGCGTAGTCATTGACGCAGGCAATATGTCGGCGCGTGAGGATCGCATCTTGGCAGACTTTATCGAGGAGCAGGGCTTAAAGCCTGTTATGGCGGTAAATACCCACTGCCACTTCGACCATATCCTCGGTGTTGAGTTTGTGCGCGAGACCTATGGCGCAAAGTTTGCCGCATCGTCGGCCGACAACGCCATAATGCTTGGCTCGAAGTCGCATTGTGCGATGTTTGGTCTCGAGGTAGGCGAACTGCCCGAAACTATCGATATCGACCTCGCCTCGACCGAGGAGCTTCACTTCGGAGATACAACTTTGCGTGTAATTCCAACGCCTGGACACACTCCTGGTGGCGTGGCGCTTTTGCACGAGGAGTCGAAGTCGCTCTTTACAGGTGACACCCTCTTCCGTGAGTGCATTGGTCGCACCGATCTTCCGGGTGGCGACTACCCCACCATTATGAAGTCGATCTTGGGCAATATCCTCCCGTTGGGCGATGAGGTTACAATCTACCCCGGTCACGGCGAGAAGAGTAATATCGGCCACGAGTCGCTATATAATGCCTTTGTGGTCGAAGCTCTGAACGGAGAAGTGAATTTCTAAATGCAGAATGCAGAATGCAAAATGCAGAATGAGCTTTGAAAATTATGCGAGAAGATAATCTTATTGTCTCTATGAGTTACGCTTTTGCACTGAAAGTTGTAAATGTGTATAAATGTATTGCGAGTGGAAGTGGCGAAAGAGTAATGGCTACGCAGTTATTAAAGAGTGGTACTAGCATCGGTGCGAATGTGCACGAGGCTGTAAGGGCTCAATCGAAAAATGATTTCATAGCAAAAATGAGCATTGCTCTCAAAGAGTCGTACGAAACGGAGTATTGGTTGTCACTCTTAAAAGATAGCGAGTATATTTCCGTTGCAGATTATGATAAGTTGTATAAAGAAAATTGTGATATAACAAATGTTATTTCCCGCATTATATTGTCAGCGAAATCTAATGATAATAAAGAAAAGTAGCATTTTGAATTTTTAATTTAATTTTGCATTTTGCATTCTGAATTTTGCATTTTGTATGAGAATAGATATTTTAACAGTTGTACCAGAACTTTTGGTGTCGCCTCTGAATGAGTCGATTTTGAAGCGTGCGCAGGAGGGCGGTTTTGCCGAGATTCACATTCACAATATCCGCGACTACTCGGAGGATAAACATCACAAAGTCGACGACTACCCTTTCGGTGGCGAGGCTGGTATGGTGATGAAGATTGAGCCGGTGTTCCGTTGCATCGAGAAGCTCAAGAGCGAGCGCCACTACGACGAGATTATCTTCACCTCGCCTGATGGCATTCGCTACGATCAGCACGAGGCAAACCGACTCTCAACGCTCGAGAATATAATAATCCTTTGCGGTCACTACAAAGGCATCGACTACCGCATTCGCGAACATCTTATTACTCGCGAGATTTCGGTTGGCGACTATGTCTTGACAGGTGGCGAGTTGGCAGCCGCGATTATCACCGATTCGGTCGTTCGCCTTTTGCCCGGCGCGATTGGCGACGAGGCCTCGGCTCTGACCGACTGCTTCCAAGACGATTTGCTCGCTCCACCAGTCTATACTCGCCCTGCAGAGTTCAATGGGTGGAAAGTACCTGATGTGCTCTTGTCGGGCAACTTTGCCGAGATTGCCAAGTGGCAAGACGAGCAGGCATACGCCCGCACCAAGGCTTTGCGCCCCGACTTGTTGGAGGAGTAAAATCGTTCTGATTAGTTCTTTTTGCACGATGCTTCGGATAACGAAATGCTCACATACGCCAAAGTATGCTCCGCCTCCGTTCCCTCGTCTCGCACAAAAATAATCAAATCATTGACGATTTTGAAGTTGGGTGGCTTGTAGCCATTGGCCATTGATTTTTTGATGATATTAAAAAATTAGGGAGTTTAGCGAATGCTATTCTCCCTAATCTCATTAAATTCCCTACACTCCATATACTCTCTACTGCTGGGTATCGTTTTCGATACCCGTGAGGGTGATGGACTGTTCCAAAGGCGTGTTGGGTATCGTTTTCGATACCCACAAGAGCGAAGGATTACCCTTTGTTGGTTTTTCTGCTCCCTTTCTACTGCTGGGTATCGTTTTCGATACCCACGAGAGCGAAGGATTGCCCTTTGTTGGTTTTTTTTGCTCCCTTTTTATGCTGGGTATCGTTTTCGATACCCACAAGAGCGAAGGGTTACCCTTTGTTGTTTTTTTTGCTCCCTTTTTATGCTGGGTATCGTTTTCGATACCCGTGAGGGCGAAGGATTACCCTTTGTTGGTTTTTTGCTCCCTTTTTACTGCTGGGTATCGTTTTCGATACCCGTGAAGGTGTGGGCAATCGTAGGGTTAATTAAAGTTATCGCCTCGCAGAGCAATCTGCGAGGCGATAAGAATTTACAAATAGTTGATTTTATAATGGTTTTACAAGATTACTATTTATAATCGCATTTTCTATATTTGTGAAGCAGGTATTGCTTTTCATACTTCTCGATTCTTCCAAATCAAGTGTGATAGTATTTTGTCAATCGGCAGAATTGCTCGTATTATTGTAAGGAACATACATAACTATAAATCCTTCTATTGAGTTTGAATACGCCATTTGACCCCAATAATCTATTTGAGGATCAGAAAACTTTCCATATGCATGAACAAATGTGGCGGTTGTTCCTTCCACTGCAACAATCACATATCGTTCAGCGATAAAATCAACCAATATATCACCATAACTCAATGGAACTACAACACCATAAGAAGTTAAACAATTATTCTCAAACATATAAATGATTAACGGTGCAGCTGAATTTGCCGTTTGATATATAAGGCTTGTATCAGTTTCTGAATATGGCTGTCCGTATTGACTTTTTATGCTACTTATGCTACACCCCCACGACACGTAAGGTTCGTTGTATAGTGTGTAGCGCGGTTTTACAGTTACGGAAATTACTGCATCACCACAACTCAATGTTGTTGAACCTACTTTATTAGATGTTAATACATCGTTTTCTGCAGTTGCTACAAATTCGTTATTAGATGACCAAACAACACCAGACAATCCCATACCCTCTATTGTTGTAGATTCTTCGCTTCGTAATGTGTAGTTACTTTTACCTAATGTTGGTCCTTCTTTTTCGCAAGAAGGAAAATAAGCCATTGTTGCACATAGCAACATCATAATAAATAACTTTTTCATAGTAATTTGATTTTTTAGTTAAACATACTTATAGTTGAGTTTGTTACTATCGTTGCTTATAGGATAGCAACCGCTTAACTAAAAATAAAGAAGCGTGGATAAGTGCCTATTCACGGAAGGTACGACCAAGCACCCATACGAACATAAGCACACCCACGCCAAAACAGCGAGGGCATTTATTGTGCCTATTGCTTGTTCGTAGTATATTTTGGTCGTTTTACCGTGAACGCAACAGCCTAAATGCCATCTACAATAATTGCGTATTCCGCAATTCGATTACAAATTTAGAAATTATTTTCGAGAGTTGCGGTATTGTCGGCAAAAATTTTTAATTTTGCGGAAGATAAATAAGAGCGTCATTGCGAGAGCCGTAGGC
>JAFVOR010000051.1 GCA_017505725.1 Alistipes sp. | reverse complement strand
GGTGTTGCCATTGTTCATATTGACATTCCACGCGCAAAACTCATACACGCCTTTTTTCTGCGATTACCTTGCTCTTAACTCTAAATGAGAGTACGCAGACCTTTTCATTTAAGAAAATTACTCTCTCCCAAAAGCCTTGACCGTTGGGACGCTCGTTTACACACTCTTTAATTTGTCGGCAGTGGCTTTGCGCCAGCCACCTAATTGTTTGGAAATATCGGTCGTAAGTTCGGCGATGTTTGTAGTCTTTTGTATCGGTATAATGGCATTCTCGTTGCACAGGCGAATATAGGTGTTTAGCACCGTAAATTTCGTAAGTGCCTTGTCGAGGTAAGCAACCCTCTCCCGTAGGTTCTGCGTCTCGTAGGCGTAGATAATTAGCGGTAACAGGTCGGTTGCAGTGTCGAGGGTTTTCTCCCACAACACACGCCTCCACTTTTTCGGCACATTGTCCGAGAGGGAGAACAACATCTGCACCAACTGATAGGTACTCTTATATGCTTTCGACTGATCTGCCATAACGACTACAAAGATACTACATTACTGCGAACTGACCTCAATTTTCAAAAATTTTTTCGCTTCGCTCACTCCTAAAAGTGAGCGAAGATTAAAGAGTTAAAGGCTCGTCGCTCCGCTCCTCACAAAAAGCCTAATATATGAAATGAAAAGCGGAGACAGCGCGCACATAGCTGCTGGTGCTCTTATTGTTGTTGCCGGTGTAGCCACCGCTCATATAGACACGCCACGCGCAAAACTCATTGGCTTGCGAACTCGACCAATAGTATAGCGTGTCTATCGGCGTAAAATTCCACCCACTATCGTTGAGCCCCTCCATAATTGCATTGATAGCAGCCCTATTCTGATACATAAGATATAACTGTCCCGCAGAGGGTAAAAATACCTGTCTAAACTCGTATCCCTCAATGTTTGCGCAAAAGTCTGCCGCAGGAGCATCTTTGCAGAACGCAAGAATTTTAGCGGTATTAAGGTTGCCGTCATAATCAGTGCGAGCAAGGTTGTATGCCGCCTCGTAGTCGTCATTTGCTATTTTATACCAAGACGGTAGTGTCGGTATCTCCTGAGTAAACATTCGGGTATTAGTCCATCGCAAAGTATCCTCTGCACGAGAGTTCTCTTCAATGGCGAACGATGTGTCTGTCGCCGACACCAATACTCCGAGCATATAGTACTCATCAGCATATTCTGCATTTTGCACATCCCACTCCCAGTTCATATTATCCCAATTATCACCTACGCAAGGCACTAAACGAGAAGTTTCTGCATCATCATCGTAATATATGGAATATCCAACAACATAAACACCTGTCGGGAAACACCACAAATCAAGGTTTCGGGCATCAATACCTGCTGTATAAGTGAACTGGAACGATGCACCCAAGCCCTCAATCTTCGAGAACACGGCATACTGATAACCCTTGAACACCTCAAAGGTAACAACGCCGTTGGCATCGGCTGTGAGTTCCTGACGAGGCAGTGCCACAGTAGGTACGCCGCCGATGGAGAATATATCGACATAGACCTTTGCGCCAGCTGCGCTCACACGCTGCTCGCCATCGTAGCCGTTTACCTTGACCGTTACCACCTCTCGCTCCAATGCTGCGAGTGCTTCGATAACCTCTCCCTGCGCCTCTACGAGTGCCGAGAACAAACCACCGACCATATCGGGGGTAATACTTTTGGGCTTAACTGCGCCCTGAATTTCCGCTGCCGTCTGACGGAGTGCGGAGGTGTCAAAATTCTGTTTCATTCGTTATGCAAATGTTATATCAAACTCCTCGGTAAATATGCTTGTAAGCGGTGTAGGCTCTACGGTATCGGTAGTGTCTTCGAGTAAGCCCGAACCGTCCTCTGGGTCGATAGCCACCAAGAGCGCACGCAGCATCTTCTCATCAGCAGCACCCACAGGGCTAACTCTACCCGCTGCGAGAGCGGCAACCACTCGTTTATCTTCAATATCTGATGGCTCAAAGGTCAGTATCTGACCCACCGCCAAGTCATCGGTTATTGCTAAACCGTTACGCTCGGCAATGGCAAACACAGCCTCCACCGAGCCACACTCCTGCAATGCTATATCCACGAGGCACTGCCTATTCTTAACCTCTATCTTCATCGCACTACAATCGTATTGTTATCCTCGATGCTCACCTGCTTTACTGTTACGCCACACGCCTTACACATCTGCTTGGCACGCACGCACCACAGGCGAGAACCGACACTATTTCTCTGTTTGTCCGCCTCTGCTCCGAGTAGCGGATGCTCGCGGTACTCACCACGAAAGGCACGCAAGGCGTGTTCGATAACCTGATGTGAGGTTTCGCCCATCACAAGCCCGCCATTCTCAACGAGCAAGTCGCCTGTGCCGACATCTACAACTATGCCTATCATTTGGAGTTCCTTTTAGTGTTTAATCTTGTCGTCAATCATTTGACTGAAATCTTCCTTGTTTGCGAGGTGTGGTGTAAGAGTAGTGGATAGCGAAGCTTTGAAAGTTGCGCCACCGTCTTGCGGTGCTACGGGCGCAGAGGATATTGCGTTGATAATAGCATCTATGCGCCCCGACATCTTGGTAAGTTGATTTTTCAGATCCGTAGCATTCGCCATCGTCTCGCTGCCACCATTAAAGGTTGTAGTATTACCGTCAAACTCTACCGTTGTGCCGTCCACATCTATTTTTGCGGTCTTATCCTTGACCTCCACCGATACCTTTTCGGTGGTTAGAGTTACGCTGTTGTCCTCGACTACCGCCTCCGTTTTTCCTACGGTGAGCATCGTTTTCGTTACCTCGGTGGTGAGCATTACAACAGCCACATTTGCAGAGAGGAACGCCACCACGACATCGGATCCCTCGACAGGGAACTGCACAACACCGACCTCCTGTTCTTGGTCGGCTTGGAGGTTCACGCCCAAGAGCTGTGCTCCCTCGTCAATGGGCGTGCAGTCGATGGTGCGGGTATCTTCATAGACCGCATCGACTGTGCAGACCTTACAATATAGTTCCGCACCGCTCATTGCCATTTGTCGTATCGCCTGCCTTAAATCCATTACTCTGCCATTCTTGCACCGAGCGTTATCTCCTGACGGAAACCACCCGTGCCGTACTTAATAACATTCTTCTGCACTTGGTACTTGCCCTTTTTCTCTCCGTCTATCTTTATGCCGATAACATCGAGCACATCGAGGAGTACCGCCCCAAATGTGGTAAAACTACCCGTCAGTCCATCACGCTTTAATCGGGCGAGTTCCTGCTCACCCCACGCCTTGGCTTCCGCCTCGGTCTTGTTATAGCAGTGGACTGTGCGCCTCTCGCCGCCATTATCGCCTACCTCGACCTTGATTTTGTCCTTGTTGTTAGGCATCATCGACACGACTTTGAGTTTGATTTTCACATCCTCTGCCTTTTGTTCATCGAGCGAACTGTCGGATATGATATTGACACCCGTTTCAAAGACCTGTCGCAGCCCCGTATCGTGGTCGAACATCACGCCGCAGTAGAGTACAGGCTCGCCATCCTCCAAGCGGAAAAAGGTGCGGATATTATTCTCTTTGAGGTGTCCGAGCAACTCTGCCACCGTCTCGCAATTCACACGGTACTGCCCGATATTTTGCTCACCAAGCACATTGACCTTGCAGTCGATTGGCTGGTCATCGAGCAGCGTTTTGAGCGATACCGATGTATAGGCTTTTTTGACCGCCTCCGTCTGCTTGTACTTGAACATTTCGTCCTCGCACTTTATCACGATGGGAGCCTTAAAGCCCTTGCTTACGATATAGCCCTTAAAGGCGAGCTGCAAATCATCATCGTAGCCGAGCCACACCGTAACCTCATCACCTCGTTTTAGTGGGTTGGAGGTTTCGCCCTGCCACTGCGTTTTGCGTGGCAGCGTGATAGAGCAGGTATTCGTCAGAGCCTCCATATCGCGCACGATTTCGCAGGCGGTAATCTTCTCGAATACCCAAGTTTTGTCGCTCTTTATCTCTATTTTTGCCGTCAGCCTTAACATCGTTTGAACAGTGTTTGAACGCCGTTTAATAGTCGGTTGATTGGATTACATAGTCGGTATCGGAAATAGCCGTTACCTCAATGGTCTGTTGGTTTGAGTAGGTCATCTGCTTTGCCGAGAAACCCGTTACCACAATCTTGTTTATCTCGAACAGATCGAGGAACAGGCTGCTCACCGTGAGCGCAGCATCCACCTCCAAGGCTCGGCGCAACAGGGCAACCGCCTGTTCGGGGTATTGGTCGATCTGCTTGCCGTTCTCATCGACAGCGACCAAACCGAGTGAGATATTCACTTGATAATCGCCATCGGTGATGTACTCCTTAACCGTTCCACCCTTGCGACCCACAAGCACTGTCTTGACAACCTCCTTTTGTTTCGATACCGAGATAACCGCATTATTGAGCAGGATTGTGCCTATCTCCTCATCGGGAACCTCGATAAGCAAGTCGGTCAGCACTGTGCGCCCCAACCAATAGTCAGAGTTCCCCGCCCATTTAGTCTCCGCCAACGATGCAAGCGGCGACGCTTCGGGTGTTGAGGAGGGCATCGTCCAGCCCTGCGTGTTCCCCAGTGAATAGTCGGCTGCCTTACCGCCGAAATCCTTTGTGTCGTCTGCATCGGGCTTCAAGCGGTATAGTTCAGCCTTGTAATGGTTGGCAAGCCCCGCAGCCACAGCGCGGGCATCTATAATCTGAAAGCCGTAACTTAATATCTTTCGCTTATCCATTACATTGCAAGGTTTACATCGTTTACAGCACCGAGCAACGCCTCTACTACAATATCCTTGATACGCTCTTTGCTCTCCTGCATATTAGTTGTTTCGATAGTGAGACTGCCCACGAGGCTGTCGATGGTAATGTTTATGTTCTTGATGCGGTCTGAACTCTCTGCACTGCCACCAATGCCTCCGATGTTCGAGGCGATGGGGTTAGGTGTAGCATCGGGAGCATCAGGAACACCACCCGCAGGCGTAGTGTTTGGAGAATCGTTCTCGGGGTGGTCTTTTGCCCAGCTTACATCGGCAGCTGCTTGACCTCGCGCCTTTATCTCATCCCAGCCAATAGCCTTTGCAATCTTATTGTATATGCCGATGAACCAATCTATCACGGCATTAAACTTATCGCGTACCCAGTTAATGATATTCGAGAAGAAACCGCCGATTGCATCAACGGCTTTACGGAACGCCTTAACGAGGGGTTCGCAGATAGTGCTAATCTTCGCAACAATAGACTGCACGATGCCACTAATCCAATCGCGTATTTTTACGAATACCTCCTTAACCTTGTTAAAGACATTCGAGAAGAAACTGCCAATCTTGCGAACCACGCCCATAATGGCATCGCCGATCTGTGAGAATATCGACTTGATAAGTTCCCACACCGTAAAGACAAAGACACGGAACCCTTTACACTTATCCCATAGGGCTTGGATACCCTTAACGATAAGTTGTATAACCGCAAGTACCGCCGCAATGATAGCAGCAATCCAGCCGACAATAGGGATATTCATTATTGCCACACTGATTTGACGGCAAGCACTAACAGTAAGTGACTTAAACACCTGCACAAAGCCACCCGTAACAGTTAAGCCTCCGTTCAAACCTACAAGAGCAAGGATATTGCGTTTGATTGCCGATGTGGCTGTCGTAAATGCACTGGCAAAATTTACGGATTTAAGCCAAATCATTGCCTTGCCAACACCCATAATAAGCGGCGCGAGCTGGGCAACAGGTATTAGTGCCTGACCTATTACCTGCGTCCAAATACCGAGGTTGCCCGTAGCGTTGAATATCGAAATCTTAAAATCATCGAAACGAGCCTGCACACGAGCCAAACGCTCGTTGTAGGTCTCCATAATGATTTTTGACTGATCCACTGCAGTATTTGTTCCGGTGATGGCAACCGTCCACGCATCCACTTGGTCGAGCGACTGCATCAACGCCATAGCCGCTGCCGAGTTCTCACGACCAAACAACTTTGTAAAGAGAGCCGAATCGTTCATTACGGGCTGCAAGGCTCGCATACGCTCGGTAAGGCTCTTGCTCTTATCCGTTAGGTCGTTGATGTCGATACCAGCAGCGGCGAGTTCCTCTCGCACATCTTTCGGCAAGAAGCGTCCCTGCGAGAGAATAGACATCACATTTCGGAGTGCCACGCCGCCCTCTGCACCTTTCTTGCCCGCCTTATCGAGGGCTTGAATAGCCGCATTAGTCTCGGCAAACGACACGCCCGAAGACTTTGCCATCATACCGCACTGTTCGAGTGCTTTCTGAATGGTAGGCAACTCGGCAGAACCCTCACGACCTGCCGCTGCCATTATGTTCATCATCTCCGCCATCTTGCGGCTTGCCTCCATAGGGTCGGCAAGCGACACGCCGTATTGGTTCATAGCGGTAGTAAGAACCGTAGCAGCAGCCGTAGCATCACCCCCCATTGTCTTGCTCAATATGGCGATATTGTCGCCCATCGCACGCAAGGCGGCAGGCTGCTTGGCAAGTTCGGGAGAGAGCTGCGAAAGCAGCAATTTGTAAGATTCAACAGATTGTGCCGCAGAACCACCAAAAGCAATTGCTGTGGCACGGGCATTTTCTGTAATGGTTTCTAACTCCTTGCCCGCTACACCAGCAATTGCCGAGAGGTCGGCAATCTGTGCATTAAGGTCTGCACCTGGACGCATCATATCCTGCACACCCTGCGTCAGGTTCTGCATATATTGCGAGAACTGATTTAGGGCGAGCATCTTGCCCTCGAACGAATCCCACATCGAATTGGCGGAGGCAATGCTCGTATTGAGCCTGCCTACGCCCTCCGCAATCTCATTGACTGCCGCTTGGCAGTTTCCCGAGATGTTAAAGGAGTAATTGAAATTATAGTTACTCATTCGATGGTGCTAATAGTTTAGATAAAATCTTTGCAAGATTGACAAGGCGTGAGCGTTCGAGCCAGCACGCCTGCTGAAATAACATCGCCCACTCCTCCTCCGAGAGGGTTGCAGGGTCGATGTGAAAGTTTGCCCTAATTAAGGCGCACCCTTTGGCAATATCTTGTTCCTCGTCGTTATCCGAGAGTTGGTACGCCTCTACAAGTTTTTTAGGCTATTCGAGCAACGGCTGAACATCGTTGTAAGCATACCCATCGCATTGATTTTGTAGATGGCATCGCTCTTCATCATAGGAGAACCTCCTAACCAGCAGTTGTCGAAAACAATCTCCGAGCCTTTCATCTCGTTGTTTTTTGACACAGCACTAAACGCCTGCATCGTCTGCGAATCGGGGCGGCGAAAATAACCGATGTGTCGCTCTCCGACCTCGTCATCGGCAACACATACCTCTACGATACGCCCGTAGCGGTTCTTCCACGCCTGAATCTGCTCGGCATCCACACCGCCGTTAATCTCTGTAATCTGTGCAACCTCCTCGGCTGCATTCTCAATCTTCTGCTCCTTGTTATTCATAATGCTCTAAAATGTGTAGAGGCGGGCGAACCCGCCCCTACGGTTAAACTTTTGGGTTGATTGGTTACTTTGTGCCGCCCCACTCGATGTGCGACACAATCAATTCGAGTTCTACGGGGATAGACATATCACCCTCTTTCATATCGCGTTTGTTCTCTACAAACTGACAGTTGCGAATTTTATCCGTGTGGATAATACCCGCATCGGGCAGATAAGAAACCGTAATATCGAACGGTGCAATATCCTGCAATCGATGGTTGATACTTTGGCTTTGCAGAGCCACTACCTCACTCGATAAGAGGGTAATTTTTGCCGTACAAGAAATACGACCACTGCCTCGCGAAACAGGATAACGCCCTGCACCGTAGATGTTGGTTCTATCCTGCTTATCGCCATACGAAATCGCTTGAATACCTGTTACAGGCACACCGTTAATTGCGAGAACAACACTTGCCCAATCATACTCCACGCCGTTAATCAACGGCACACCATTTGATGCAATGTTCATTGTGCTTTGGTTTTATAGGTTAGACACTCGTTGTGTAGCCGATCTTGATGTTGAGTTTACGCATCACACCCACACCGACCTGCTTAATCACCATCTCGACACACGAGGTGGAGAGGATGTTCTGGTCGGGGTCAATCTCGACAACATAGCCGCTCAACTCGCCCGCCTTTTCCATATCTTCGAGAGCCTTGCCAGCGGTCAGCTGCAAGTCCTCTACGACATACGCCTCCAACTTACCAGTCGAGGCATCGACTTTCATAGGTCTGCCGAGTTTAGGCAGCACATAGGTACGCACATTGCGGCACGCCTTATCCATCGTGCGGACGCTCTCGATGTACGCATAATCCGAGGTGGCATCGTCCATCGTGTGGCTGTCGTTGAAATATGCACCAGCCAAACCGCTATACTCCACAAAGAAGATGTAACGGGCAGCATCGAGGCTCTCAATAACAGCAGTGTCGAGGTCGCGTAGCAGCGTGCCATCGCCAAAGGCGGGCAGAGCAATGCCTGTGGGGAACTTCTCCACCCACGCAATACTCTCGTGTACTGCGGCAGCCGATACGATACCTAACCACTCGCCGATAGCTGTTACCGAAGATTTGGCGGTGTTCTTTGCATCTTTGTAGAGGTCGGCAGCAGTGCCTGCACCGTCCTGACCGATGATTACCGACACACCGTTCTTGTTAGCTCCTGCGAGGTTGGTAGGTAAACCGCTGACTGCCGCAATCTTCGGTGCGTAGCCAATAGAGAGGGGCTTATCCTGTGCTTCGAGGGTTGTACGGATAGCCTGCAATGTGATGAGGTTGGCAGGGTCGAGTGCAGTAGCACCGTCCCACACGCCAATCTGTCGGATTTTGCCACCCGTAAAGTTCTGCATCGTCTTGATTTCCGAAAAGGTCGGAGTACCGCTGGTGGGCTTATAGATGCCGACATAAAGGCTGATTGCGGGATTGCGGTTAAAGATTGAGCGCAACTGGTAGTGCAACACTCGAATATCCCAATCCGCATCAGCGTCAGAGGTAATGCCTAACTTTTCAGCCGTTTCGATGTTTGAAATAGCCTTAATGCGGTCTGTCTCTCCAAAACCGCTCGGCAACTTGCTGCTGTAAAACAGCAAACCCGAAATGTGGTCTTCGCCCGCAAGTGAACGGGGAATGTTGCCATTGGTGCGTTCAATCTTTACACTCTGCATTGCTGTTACTCGTTATCGGGGTTATCGTTGTCCTTACCCTCCTCGTTGTCCTCGGTAGGGTTATCGTTCTCGCCCTCGCCGTCCTTTACAGGCGCAGGTGCGGACTTCTCCTCCTTAACAGGCGTTGCTGCCAAGTCGGAACGCTTAACCGTTGCCACCGCCTTGTCTTTGAGGGTGCGGGCGTGGTTGTTGGCATCGCTCTTTGTGTAGAATGCCGTGCCGTCAGAGGTGATATGCACCTCGTCCAGCGTATTCTGCGAAGCAAACAAGCCCTGCGCAATCTTGTGCGCTGCCGACATCTGTACGGTCTTGGGCTGTGCTGCTGCCGCAGCTGTTTTATTGTTTCTTGCCATTGTCGTAATGGTTAAATGATTGTTAAATAGCGTTTAAGTAGTCGCCAAGCGACCCATAAAAGGAGTGCTACAAGTGCCGCAATACCGATATAGCACAGTGTTCGTTGTAGCCAAGTCATACCATAGCGTTGCTCCTCCTCGATATGCGTGTCCGTCTCAACGGCTGTGTCAGTTACGGCTTGCACCTCCTGCCGCTGCTCGATGTTTTGCTCCGAGCGGCTCTGCACATCGTTTGTCTCGGAGGCTTGCTCCTTGACCTTTGATGCGGTGCGCCGATGTTCCGTTGTGCGTGATTTGAGCGGCGGCTCTCCCGTGAGCGAATCGGCGGGCTGTGAGGTGTCGAACACCTCCGTTACAGTCTCCACCTCCTCGTCTTTGTCGAGGGTTCTATCCAACACCTGTATCAGATGCTGCGCCATCGTGTCCGCCCGCATCGCCGTCAGACTCTCCGACATCTGCTCCTGCGAGCGTTGGAGGAGGTCTATCCTCTCCGATAGCTCCGTCATCGTCTTTTGAGCGTTTCGGCAACTCGCGCAACTTGTAAAGAACAGGGCACTCGTCGTGATGCTCGCAACGATTAGCAGCGTCGATAGCCTTGCGTAAGCGTGCCATTTCTCGCTGCATTGCTCCCATCGCCTTTTCATTGTTCCGTAGCGCATCTTGCGTCTCCTCTAATTTGTTGGTTACTGATGTGAGTTTTGTATGAACCTTGCCTAACTCCTCTTCGAGGGGCTTGACAATGTTCTTGATAAGTACTGCCGTGGCGTGTTCAACATTATCAATACGCACCGATTCCGCTTCGGCTTTCGCCTTTTCGGCTTCCGCCTGCGCCCGTTTAGCCTCGGCATTCGCCTTGCGAACGGTAGCACGGAGGGTCAGTATGGCAATGATAGTCGCTATAAGACCGCCACCCAGCACGATATTGAGTATCTCGTTGAACTGCATTCGGCTATTGGTTTATACCTATCTCTTTGAGCCACGCAGCAACATTGAACGATGGGCAGGCTTTCGCTGCCAAGTCGCAATGCCCTACGATACGGACTTTCGGGTGTCGGCGGTGAAAATCCAAAACATAGGCTTTGAGCGCATCGCGCTGTGCCTGTGTTCGGGTGTCTTTGGGCTTCATCTTCTTGTCGCAGCCACCTACATACACGATGTGTCGGCTTACGGCATTATAGCCCTTGGCACCGTTGGTTATCTCCCAACCATCGACCCAAGCGTCCTCGTTATTCTCGACAAGCCGCTCAACACTACCGTCAAGGTGGAACATATCGGTATAGCCGACCTGTTTCCAACCTCTGCCGCCCTCCGACGCAGGAGCGGTATGCCACGCCCTAATATCCGCAGAGGACACCTCCCGACCCTCGGGCGTGGCAGTACAGTGAATAACAAGTTGTCGAAGCTCCTTTTTCATTCGTTACTATGCCGAGGCACTAATGATTGCACCGAGAGCCTCCTCTTTGAGCGGCATACAGATCGAGCGCAACGAGAAGTTCATCAGGTTACGATGATACTGGGTGTCGTTCTTTGCCTCCGAGGAGTAGGTTTTAACAGTGCCGCTTGCACGCATCACACGCGAGGTGTGGAACGCTACCGATGCCTGCGACATCTGTGCAGTAGGAACTACACCGAATGCCTGCTTTGCTTTGGTCGAAACAAGGTAGTAAGGAACATCGTTGTACTCGTACACCTCGAAGCCGTAGAGGTTTGCCACCTTGCCCGTCTGATAGTTGTAGTACTGCTCGGCGAACTTCTGATCCAGCGTGAGCAAGTCCGAAATATGGTCAGGACAAAGCACCAAGATACGCCCCGTTGTAGGCACTTTCATCTTGTCAAACTTCTTCTTCAAGGCAATAATATCCTCACGAGTGAGAGCCTTGCGACCATCTACCGCAGTACCCGATGTAAGCAGTACGGGTGTTTTCTCCCCGTCGCCCGCAGGCGCAATGGCGTGCAATGCCTTGGCGTAACGCTTCTCGTTGATTGCCTCCTTGTGTCGCTCGATAACAGATGCCATCTTATCGTAAGAGATTGCATAGAGTTCGTTATCCGACACGGCTGTCGCCTCGGTCTCGTATAAATCCAAACTAATTGCCTTGTCCGCATCCTCCAATGTCTTAACTTCAAGCGGATAGGTAGTGTTATTGACCAGCACATTAGGGTCGCCGCCGAGATTGACAAAGTGGATAACATCATTCTCGACATACTGATCGTAGCTGCGGATACGGTTGTACCAGCCGAGCGACTCCGCTGCGTTGCGGAACGCCTTGGTCATCTCTCCCGTCCACACCTCGGTATATACTCCTGCGAACAGACTGCCCGCAGGCATCACGCCGCCAACCAAAGACGACACGACGGAAACACCGTTGAGTACGGCTGCACCAGCAAGAGGGTCAAACCCGCACACCGAGGCAATGCCCGCACCCATTGCAGAGTTGAAAGCAACACTGCCAATAAGTCCCATAAGGACAAAAAGAATCTTTTTCATTCGTTGTAATGCTTGTGTTTGTTGTGTGTTACTGAATATCGGGAGCAAATCCGAAATGCTCCTTGAACAGGCGGATATACTCCTCACGGTTCTCCTTGCGGAGAGCCTCCAACTGCTCGCCTGTGCAGTCCCCCCATTTGAGGTTGGTCTGCTGGTTGGCAGGCTTGATTACATCGGTAGGCTTCTGTGCAGGAGTAAACAACGACAGCGTGGTGCGGAGGTTCTCAACGCCCGACTTCTTGCCGAGAGTAATGAAATGCTCCTTTTTGTCTGCCGTGATACGCTTCTCTGCGACAGCCGCATCTACCGCATCGGTAATGCGCGCAAGGTTGAGCGCGGCGTTCTGCTCCTGCAAACCCTTGATGGCTGCAACAGCATCATCCTCGGTGGCAGTGGCTGCCAAGCCGAGCAACTCTAAAATTTTGTTCATCTGAAATGTGTTTTGAATGTTTGAATTGCCCGCGCCCTCCTCGTCGGCAGAGGTCGGGGTGTTTGATTTGAGTAGCGGCAGATGCTCGCACTCCTCGCCCTGTGCGAGGGTCAGCAACTTGCCGTTTTGGTATAGTCGCACTGCCTGTAAGGCATCATCGTTAGCACCAATATCGACAACCGACACCTCGGTAAGTTTCGAGCGGGTAACGGTAGGGCGAGTCTGCCCCTTCGTGAGGTGCTCCTCCGCCTCCGACCATTCGAGGATTTCCAAGCCAGCCGAGAGCATACGCAGCGTGCCACGCTCCCACTTGGCTGCAATGATTTTCTCCTCCTCGGTATCGCCGTCAAACTTGGGCGTGCCATAGATGAAATCGCCATCAACGCGGATGTTCTCGATGATACCAATAGGCATATCGCCACGCGACCCGCGTCTGTGCATATACAAGAGAATTGGATTTTTGCGGTACTGCTCCAAATCGACACCCTCGGTCAGTACCCTTGTGCCGTAACAGTTTAGACGGCTTGATGTGATAACTGCTTCCTTTGACATTCGTGTTTCAAAATTTGGCTTCGGGGTCGCCCTTTTCACAGGCGAGCCCCTCTGCCGCTTGTTGTCGCAAAACAAGGTTTGTAGCGGGGGACGGACTCGAACCGCCGACCTTGGGGGAATGAACCCCACGAGCTGCCAACTGCTCCACCCCGCGATGTGCGTTGTTTTCGATGCAAAAGTCGTGAGTTTGTAACACCATAGCAAACAGAGTGTAAAGACTTTACACTCTATTTTAATTATACGCGGGTAACGCCGATTTTTGCAGTGCAAAAACATCCCGAAAGGGCAAAACATCTTCTCTTATGAATGGCAAAGACATCAACAGATCGTAAGGAGTTCGCCGAGGCTCTTTATATGCAAAACACCCCGCAGAATGTTATTGCGGAAAAGGTCGGCGTATCGGCAAATACTATCAGCAAATGGGTAAAGGAGGGTTGCTGGGCTGAAAAGCGAGCAGCACAGACGCTTACCCGCAAGGAGGTTGTAAACAATGTGCTGCGCTCAATTAACCACCTTGCCGAAAAACTCGGAGAGGTTGAAGACTTATCCAAAGCCAGCGGTATTGCCGACCAGTTGGCAAAACTATCTGCGACAATCTCCAAACTCGACAAGGAGGCTTCGGTGGTTGATTTCATCGAGTGCTTTATGGCTTTTGGTCGCTGGCTCGACTATCAGGCGGAGACTGACCCCGACATTACGGCAGAGTTCCGCAAGACGGTAAACAAATACCAGAACAAGTACATCCTCGAACTCCTCGGATCAAAACTCTAAACTATGGCACAGGTATCACAAAAAGAAGCTTTACGCCGATGGCAGTTGCACTGTGAAAAGGTGCAGACACACACCACGGTCAAAGCACACGAGACGGAGGCGCAGCGCAAGGCTCGTATCAAACGCCTGCTTGCCAATTACTCCGATTTCGTGGATTATTATTTCCCGCACTATACGGACGATCCGAAGACGGGCAAACATACGCCTTGTGCGCCGTTCCACATCAAAGCGGCAAACACAATACGCAAGAACCACACAATCCAATATGCGGCACAGTGGGCGCGAGGACACGCCAAGTCCACACACTTTGACATTTTTATCCCTATGTGGCTCAAAGCCAACGGAGACCTTAATGTTATGGTGCTGGTCGGCAAGAGCAACGAGAACGCCAACACCCTACTCGGAGATATACAGGCGGAGTTGGAGTTCAATCAACGATATATCGCCGACTTTGGTTCGCAAAAGTGCGAGGGCTCTTGGCAGACGGGCGAGTTTGTAACCTCTGATGGCGTGGCATTCTTCGCTCGTGGTCGCGGACAGTCGCCTCGTGGTTTGCGACACAGAGAGCACCGCCCCGACTATGTTGTGATAGACGACTTGGACGATGACGAGCTCGTAAATAACCCCGACCGAGTAAAACGCCTTACCAAATGGGTAAAGGAGGCTCTGTTCGGTGCGCTCGACGGCGGACGAGGTCGCTTCGTTATGGTCGGCAACCTTATCGGCAAATGCTCGGTGTTGGCAAACTTTATCGCCAGCAAGGGCGTGGTCGTATCAAAGGTAAACGCCATAGACCGCGACGGCAAACCATCGTGGGCTGCCAAGTGGGACATCGAGGAGATAAACAAGATGGCGGGCTTTATGGGTTACACCTCGTTTCAGCGCGAAATGATGAACAACCCCATCACCGAGGGTGCTGTGTTCCGCAACGACTGGATAAAGTGGAAAAAGATGCTGCCACTTGCCGAATACGATAGTATCGTAGCGTACTGCGACCCATCATTCAAGGGCTCTACCAAGAACGACTATAAGGCTATCAAGGTATGGGGCAAAAAGGGCACAGAGTTGCACCATATAGCCGCCTTTGTCCGTCAATGTTCCGTGGCTGAAATGGTGCGATGGTTCTACGACCTATACGAACATATTTCCGCTGCCAATGCCGTAGCCGACTACTTTATTGAGGCGAATTTCCTACAAGACATTATCCTCGATGAGTTCACACGAGAGGGCAACCTGCGAGGCTATCAGATGCCTATCAGAGCAGACCGCCGCAAGAAGCCCGACAAGTTCCAGCGTATCGAGGCTATCTCGCCCCTGTGGGAGCGCGGCTTTGTGTACTACAACATCGACCTACGCAATGACCCCGATATGGTGGCGGGCTTGGAGCAGACACTCGCCTTTGAAAAGGGTATGAGCGGACACGATGACGCCCCCGATGCTGACGAGGGCGCAATATACATTCTTCAACAGCGCACACGAAAGGAGGCGTTTCCGTTCTCGTTCGGCAGGCGCACAACAAACAAATACCAATGGTAAAGTTCTTCAAAAAGGTAATTTTCGCCTACCGCCTCGGTAGGGAGATTAAAAAGGCAGACCGCCGAAAGGCTGCCACGGGCAAAAAGCAATTCGTACTCAATGTATGCGGCAAACCTATGTGCGTGAGTAAGGAACACATCCAGCGACTCATAGCGCAGGGCTTCTACAAGGAGGGGACAACCGTAGCCGACATTGCAGCCGTAGCACTCTATAAAGCACGATAGACGAATGTTCCTTACTACTGACGACTACCGTGTTGTGTGTAGCGAGGCAGACCTCGACATCATCACACAGAGCAGCGAGGAGACGCGCCACCGAGCCGAGCGTGTTGCGATGGACGAGGTGGCGGGCTATGTTCGTTCACGCTACGATATTGACGAGGCGTATGCAGCCGAGGGCGAGGAGCGCAGTGCTATGCTCGTACAAATCACCGTGAACATCGCCTTGTACTACCTATCCAAGTGGCTACCCCAGTATATGGGTAGCGAGGTGCGCCTCGAACTATATGACAATGCCATCGCCCGCCTCAAAGACATACAAAAGGGTGCGTTCTCGCCCGATCTGCCGCAGTATGCCGCAGAGGACGAGGAGGGCGCAGGCTCGCAGCCAATGATTTACGGCTCGATGACAAAGAGTTCATACGATTATTAAACAGTGTTCAAACAGCAATTAAATGGCACGAAAGAAGAACGCCGAGGAGTTGGTAACGATTGAAAGTTTGAAGCTCGCGGCACAAAAGAATAACGCCAACGGTGGCAATGCTCGCAAGCGTCAGAGCCTCATTGCTCTGCTCGAACAGAAGACGCAGAGCCTTACAAAACAGGATGTAGGCAGATGGCGTGCAGCACACCAGCAGGCGGTAAATGTGGAGAACCCACGCCGTGGCACTCTCTACGACATATACACCGACACACTCATCGACCTGCACCTGTCGGGCTGTATCTCGCAGCGTATGGGTAAAACGCTGCTCAAATCGTTTATCATCAAAGATGCAAACGACAAGGAGAACGAGGAGGCAAAAAAGATATTCGAGAGCCAATGGTTCTACGACTTTATGTTGCACGCCCTCGACAGCCGCTATTGGGGGCACTCACTTATCCAGCTGGGCGACATCATCACCGACACAAACGGCGTGATGCGTTTCTCGGAGGTGGAACTCGTGCCCCGCAAGAATGTAGTACCCGAATTTGGTGTACTGCTCCGAGAGCAAGGAGACGATCCAAAGAACGGTATCGACTACCGCACAGGTCGCCTCTCGGATTGGTGCGTAGAGGTAGGCAGTAAAAACGACCTCGGATTGCTGCTCAAATGTGCGCCACACGCTCTATCCAAGAAGAATATGATTGCCTACTGGGATGTGTTCGGTGAGATATTCGGAATGCCGCTGCGTATCGGTAAGACCACATCGCAGAACCCCTCCGACCGCCGACAGATTGAGGCAATGCTCGCCGATATGGGTGCGGCTGCTTGGGGTTTGTTTCCTGATGGCACGGACATCGAGATTAAAGAGAGTACACGAGGCGATGCCTACAATGTGTATTTGCAGCGTGTAAACCTCGCCAATTCGGAGATTTCAAAGGGCATTCTAAACCAAACTATGACCATCGACAGCGGTAGTTCGTTGTCGCAGTCGCAGACGCACCTCGAAGTCTTCGAGAATGTATGTGCTGCCGACCACAAACTCATTCAGTACATCGTAAATGACCGCCTGCTGCCAAAGATGGTAAAGCACGGTTTCCCTTTGCAGGGCTGTACTTTCGAGTGGGACAACGCAGCCACCTACACACCCGAACAGCAGCGAGAACTCGAAAGAGTATTGTTGCAGTACTACGACATTGACCCCGAGTATTTCAAGAGCAAGTACAAGATTGATATTCTCGGCAAGCGTGAGGACACGAGCGGTTTTTTCGAGTAGGGGGCGATAAGGACGGCAAGGGCAAAAACGGTAAAGCCCCCCAAGAACCCAAGACTAAAAAGGAGGAGCAACGCAACTACTACCGTCTGATGAACAGAGCGGTGGCAGAACTCTATGCACCCGACATCATTACCCTTGCCACCAAGCCCGACACGCCACGCATACCGTTTAAGCACGAGGTATTCGAGGAGGTGGTCGAGTGGCTGCACAAGGAGGGACGCTACACTGCAGATATGCTCGCAGATCCGCACGCCCATCGTCTTATCGAGGAGACATACAACGCCCTCAATGGTGCGATAGGTGCCTCGATAACACAAGAGACTCCCGAGGAGATGACCTATGCACTACGCAACAACGCATTTATCTTTTCGGGCTTCAAGACGCACCGCACACTCTCGGAGGTTGGGTTGGAGCTTACGGACGAGGAGGGCAACCTCAAACCATACGCAAAAGTCTTGGAGGATGTGCGACGCATTGACGACAAGTATAACGGAGCATACCTCTATGCCGAGTATAACCACGCCGTGCACACTACGCAAATGGCGGTCAAGTGGCAGGACTTTGTGCGCGATGGAGACGAGTACAACCTGCAATACCGTACTGCTGGCGATGAGCGTGTGCGTGAGGCACACCTCGCCCTCGATGGCGTAACACTACCGCCAAGCGATAAGTTTTGGGACAGGTACCTGCCACCGAATGGCTGGAACTGCCGCTGTACCGTTGTGCAGGTGCTGCGTGAGGATTTTCCGCTCTCGGATAGCGAGGAGGCGATAAAGCGTGGCGATGAGAGCACACAGAGCATCAAGCAACAGATGTTCCGCTTCAATCCTGGCAAGACGCTCGAGGTATTCCCGCCAAAGCACCCATATCTGCCGAAAGGGTGCGGCAGTTGTCAGTTGCGATTGAACCTCGCACAGGGCAAAGGTCGTGAGGAGTGCGTGGCGTGCGAGAGACTAACCAAACAGCAACTCCGATTTATACACAACGAGGAGACAAAAAAGATTAAGGGTGAGCATCGTCCACTTGTAAACATAACAAGCGAGCAGTTCCACTGTGGCGAACTCTACTACGGCGATAGGGAGCGTAAGGATTTGATATGGCATTGCCATAACACATCCGAGATAGTGGTTGTTCGTAAAATCGAGGGAATTTTACCCACATTGTCAAATGCCGATACCGAGGCACTCGACACATCAAAGGACAACTACGATGACAAGGTTGCAAAGGGTTATAAATACTACACCATATATGAGTTTGAGGCAGAGGTGTTGAGAAATGGGGAACTTGTAAGAGAGCCATTTGTGCTTAAATGTGCGCTTATTCAAAAGAATGGACGACCACCGCAGGAGCACCCATATTGCATCATACCAAAAAGCAAGTTCAAAAAACGAGAATAAGGCTATGATGCGCGCGGCGTGGTCTCGTACCACATTGCGTCAGCCATCACAGCCTTAAACTCTGTGCAAATATAGTAACAATTTCTTAAAACACAAAACAATGGGACAGAAAAATAACGCAATTGTAAGCAGCGGGGAGTACACAATCACCATCAAAGAGAGATGGGACGACACCCACCGCACATTGACCGTAGAGGGCGAGGGTGGCGTGATTTACTCGCAAACCCGTGACCATTATTGCCACGCAGGAACACAGACCTTTTTAGACGAGTTTTTAGAGCGACTTGGTAGCGGATATGAAGCCCCCGAGAAGACTCCCTGCGATGCTCGCTATATTGTTCCCGATGGTGGTAATTTTTTCTATTTTATCTCCAAGCGTAGGTTGAAGACGCTCAATTTCAAGCAAAAGTTTCTGCACTTCCTTTTGAAGCATCTCTTCCTGCACGGTGAAACCCCCACGATTAAAAACATCAAAAGCCTCTGTGTAAAGGAGAATATCGAAAGTGGGAAGCCCATATCGTAGATTGAATGAGCCGACTAACCCAATTCTCTTGAAATAGGACAAAATGGCGTTCAAGGTGTTGGAATCAATACCCGCTTGTGAGCAGAACTCGACAAGATTAACCCGCTGTGGTATTTCGGGAGTTAAGTTCTTGCATAGAACAGATAGGACTTTGTCCTTTTCCACATAGGTAACATTCATAGTTATTTGATTTTAGATTTACGCCACAAAGATACAACAGAATGGCAAACATTTACGACAAAATCCTCCGTGATGCTCGTGTAAAACTGACCTCGATGTTTGATAACAACTTTCGAGAGCAGGGTTTCTTCGGCGACAAATGGGTTGCAACCAAAGTGTCGAAGACCAACAGGGCGGGCAAAAAGGGCTCTATCCTTATCGTTACGGGTGCGTTGCGCCGCTCGATACGCTCGCACATTCGGGGCAACTCGGTTGTGTTCACATCGCACCTACCGTATGCCTCGGTGCATAACGAGGGAGGCAAGGGCAGCGTAACAGTGCGCCGCCACACCCGAACATCGAGCAAGGGCAGGAGTTACGATGTACGCAGCCACGAACGAGCAACGAATATACCGCAGCGTCAGTTCATCGGCGACCACGACAAGGTACAGCAGGCACTGGGCGACATCGTGTATAAGAACCTGCAAAAGTTTAGCGAGGATTTGGTTAAAAAGAGTATGAGCAAATGAGATTAACCCTTTATGATGCGATTTTAGCGCGTTTGGCGTGCGTTCGCACAGTCGATGGCACACCTGCCTACATCAGGGAGCAAAGTGCCAACAGCGGGGCGGAAAAGCCACCGCAAACGATAAAGACATTTGACCTGTGGAACGAGCAGGTCGAGCGTCTCAAAGAGCAACGCCCATTCGGGGTGCCTGCGGTCTTCGTAGAGTTCCGCCCGATAGTATGGGGACAGTCGGGCAATGGCTCGAAATATGCCGATGTGGAGGTGCGCCTGCACATACTGACGGCTACGCTCGCCACACCTAACTCACCGTACAAGAACGCTGCGCTCTACCGCCTACATCTGATACGAGCCATTGAACAGGCGTTTGTCGGCTTTGCGGGTGTAACCAAAGACAAAACACGCAGCTTCGGAACATTCGTCCACCTCGAAAGTGAAAGCGACCACAACCACGGAGAGGTGCGTGAGGATATCGAGATTTGGAAGACTCGCTGCTACGACCGTTCGATGATCGGGCGCAACCTTATCGAAACGCCGTTCAAGGTTACGCTGGACGATGGCAATGTGTTTGTCTTTGTCTTCGGTGAGCAGTTTACCTAAAATAGTAACGCCACGCAGCGGTTGCGTGGCGTTTGCTATTTATCAAAGAGTTTAAGTTGTCGGGGGTCGTCTTTCGGCTGCTCTTTCAGTTCGCCGAGCGGCGTGTTGATATACGAGAGAAATGTGTGGTAGCACATCGGGTATATCGGATAGACATATTTTCTCCACACCTCTTTATAGCACCGCGAGCGGTTGCCCTCCTCGTAGTGCTCCTGTACTATGGCGCACACATTTTTAATGAGGCGCAATTTATTTATGTGGTGTTTTGAACTCATATCCGAAAACTTTTATTATCTTTGCATCGGTTCCCCAACCAAGTGCTCGTTTTCCGTTCTCGGAGGCGAGTTTTTTTGTGCCTACGCTCGTGGGCTGTAAGGTTCAACCTCCACAATACCCTCGATGTGCTTCTTCATCAGCCCCGACCCGCCACATACGGGGCAAGTCTCCATCTTTGCTCGACCAAACACGGGCTTGGTTTCCACCTTACCCGTGCCTTGGCAGTTGCGACATAGTTCGATTTTGTCGTTTACGAACTCCTTGCGCTTTCCCATTCAGCGTCAATCCTCCTTTTCCTTTTTAGGTTCAACATAGAAAGTCTCGTCCTGTACGACCAAGATACCGCAGTCCTCCATCAACTGCTGACACTCCTCGTCCTCACGGTTAGCGAGCAGTTTATCCTTGGCAGGCTCCTCGACAGTACGGATATAGTCCTTACCAAACTTTTTGAGGAGTTCCAGAACCGCCGCCCAAGTGAAGCCCTTTTTGGTCTTCAACTTTGGCTGACCTGTACGGAAACCGAGCGTGCCGTGTGTTGTCTCCATACTCTTACGCTTTGAGAATAACTCCTCTCGGTTCTCGGTGGCGAATACCTGTATCACCTCGAATGCCTCGGTCTTCTCCTGCTCCAACACCGCCAGGCGGTCTGCGTGCTTCTCTCGGATAGCAACAAACTGCTTATCCATTGCTGCATTGATACTCTGCACCTCTGCGTCTGCGGAAGCATAGCGACCGAACGCATCTTCCATCTGCTCACGGGTAACACCCGTAACTACTGTTTTCTTAACTCTTGCCATTGTCTTGTTGTTTTTATGGTTATCGTTTGTTTAATTTACTCTCATAGTAGCCGTACTGTGGTTGGTGGATTACCTCGACACCCAACTCCGTTGCCACCGCACACTCAATGCGTGCGCCCCTGCTATCTTTCCAATCGTGCAGCAAGTAAATTGCATCACTCTCCAAGAGTAGCCCAAGGCTTGCCGTCATCTGCTTCTCCCAACTTGCATCTTCGGGTTGCCCGTTGTTGAGAGGGTTTACAGGCGTGTGTCCGAATGCCACAATCTGTTGTTCTGCCTGTGCGAACTTTGCTCGTACCTCCTCCATTGGGAGGTCGGAAATCTTACCACTGATGTAAATCTTCATTGTCTTTGCTCATTTTAATACCTGTGTAGATGAATGCGAACGCTGCGAATACGAGCAGTAGGGCTACGGGCAACCAAAGAGGCGCGAGAACCCACCACCACGACCACGAGATTGCGCCCGTGAGTTTTAACACGATGAACGCTACTGCGAGCAGTCCTGTGAAACCGATGCCGCCCGAAGCGGCTGCTGATGTTTGTTTTGCCATAATGTTTGGTGTTTTTAGTTAAGCATTGTGTTATTTTGTACTGTTGTCTGTCCTGTTGCGAGGATCTGCGCGAGGTACTCGTCTGCCACCGCCTGTACGGCTCTATGGTCTCGCTGCTTGTTGCGGAATGTGTTGTAAACATTACGCAGACGCTCGGCTGGTATCTTGTTGAAGTTATCGTAACCTGTCGAGCGGCAGGCAATAGCCTTGATAACCTCGATGTTCTCGGTCTTGCCCGTCAGGCGCAACCAACCACCAATGGCGGCGATGGCACGCTTACGGAGGGTGTCAATCTCCGAAGCTCCTTTTTTGAGGCGTAGTTCGAGCGTGTGGCACAAATCCATCAAATCGTGGTTGTCAATGTCCTTGCTGCTCTCCACTCCGTAACTCTCGATGAGGGCACGCTTCTCGTACTCCGTCATACCGAGGCGGCTGCACAGTGTGTGGAACTGTCGGAGTAGCCATTTCTGCTGTTTATCCATTATCGTTGTCATAGGTTTATTTGTTGAGTGTTCTACTTGTCTGCTGCGTAGGCTGCTGCGCCCTCCTCCCATATCACGAAATCCTCGCCACCGCCCTCCTTGCTTTGAAAGCGTGTCGTGATGTAAGCGGTAAATCCCTCGACACGACACTTAACCTCGGAGAGCTTACGAATGTGCTGCGCTATGGCTGGGTACGGCTTGCCGTTCTCCTCGTGTGCGAGGAAGATGAACAACTTGTCGGGGAACTCTTCGAGGAGGCGGGCGAACATCGGGCGAGTAAAGCCGACCATCGCAGTAATCGAATCTACTACTACCACCTGCGGAGATTTGCGGCGGCGGAGGCGTTCGCACAGGGCATCTATCTGCTCCTTGTGGTACACCACGACCTTTGTGCCTACGCTCTGCATATCGGCATCGTTCCAAGCGGTCTGAAAGGATTTCGACAGACCTTGCTCCAAAGTGTCGTATGCCACTCTATCCACGAACTGCGATAGGTATTTGAGTAGTTCCAGCGCAAAGTGCGTTTTACCCGAGCCGCTCTCTCCGAAGATGATCCACGCGCCGCGCAGTTCGGGCTTTCCGAACGATGCGAGCCACGCTCCCTCGAACTCGGCGAGGTTAAATCTTGCGTCGCAGACATTTTTGTTGCTTATGGCGCGTCCCATTTGAGCAGTGTTTAATCGTTGTTTGAAGATTGTTTAACAGCGTGTACAAGGCGTTTTACACGGCGTAGGTCGCTATCGCAGTCGTCAGCAATGCGGTTGATGGTTCGCTTGTCGGTTACTCCATTTGCCATACATACCGCCTCAATATCGCCATCGTTCACTACGGGCATCGGTATAAACTTACGACCTATACGGCTGTATATCTCACGGTAGCCCTTGCGGTTGTTGCGTACACCACGCACGATGCGCTTTTCGAGGTGCTGCGTAGCACAAAGGACTATGCCGATGTGGTCTTCGAGCTGATTGTAAAGCGTGATGAAGAAGTAGAGGATTTGGTCGCTCAACTTGTCTGCCTCGTCCAACACCAAGAGTACACCCTCACGGCGTTTGAGTTGTTGCACCGCATCTGCCATCATATCGACCACGGTACAACCCGCAGCGTCCACGCCAAGCGAGCGGAGCAACTCAACGAGGAACTGTTTGCGGTTCCAGTACTCCGAGCAAGAGAGTACGAGTGTATTGCGGTTGCGCTCGCCGTACACCTTTATCGCCTGCGACTTGCCACAGCCTGCATCGCCCGTTACAGCGAAGACAAGGGCGTTCGCCTGTGCATCGGTCAAAATATCATACATACGGTTGTAACCCTCGGTCTGAACCACAACCCACTTGCGAGGGTCGTAGCCGATCTGCGCTGCTACTGTGCGCCACATATCGGCAGAGATTAACTCCCATTTGCCATTGAGTATTTGGCTGACTGTTGCAGCACTGACACCCTGCAATGTGGCAGCCGCCTTATTTTGGCTCTCCTTGCTTGCCACATACTCCTTTAATCGTTCGGCGATTGCCTGTTTCTCAACTTTTTTCATATTACCTTGTATTTGCGAATTAGTATAAATCAAATGTTGATGGTTTGTGTCCTGTAATCATTGGCTCGACCTCTGCCATTTCAGCCTCCTCAATCGGTGCTGCCAATCTCCGCTCATTGCGGCGGTCTTTGTGCTGACCTCTCGAATCGCAGATGAGGTGGCGGCAGAGCGTGTTGTCGAGTTGTGGGTTTTGGTGGAAAAGTAACTCCACTCTCTCCTGTGCTGCCCCGATGGCTTTTACCACCGCAGGCTCTAACTCTTGGCTGTTGAACGCCCGCACTCGTGCGAGTTCCTCTGCGTCTCCCTCCTGACGATCCACGAGAGCCATTGGTTGCACATACTTTTCTTCGAGCATAAAGCGAAGCTCGCCATTGTCGCTCACCGCAAGCACTCGGCTCGTGTCGTTCGGATCATACTTGACATTCCAACGAATGTGCGAGTAGCGGCGGAAATTCACATCGAAGCAGTCGTATGTGTGCCTCTTGCCGAGGAGTTTTACATTCAAACCCGAACCCTCCAAAGCGTTTTTGTGTCCCGTTTCAGCACCGAAAGTGAGCAGGTACTGCTCGTCCGACATCGGCAGTCTGTGGTCTTCGGGTACTCCCTGCCAAGCGGCTACGAACTTGTCGAGTTTCTTGGCTCGTTCCATTGCTATAATGGTCTCAATCTGCTTGCGGCAGCCCGCCTCATCGGGGAAACTCTTACGCAACATATTGAGCGCATCGGAGTTCGGTTGTAGGTTCTTGTTCGAGGTTATACCGAAGCCCGACCAATTCGGCATCAGCTGGCAGTAGGTCTTGTTGAGCGTAAGGAAATATCGCTCGATTGGCTTTGCCTTTGCGTTACCTACTCGTGCAGGTGTTACCTTGTCGCCACTCACGCTGTAAATCGGTGCCATCGCTTTCATTGCGTAGTGGTCGCTCTGTATCTGATGAGCCCTGTATCGCTGACCGAACAACTCGGCTGTATGGTTGGCAGCGTTACGCATCGCCTCGGTAATGAGCTCGGCACACTCACGCTCGCCAATCGCATATCCTACGGGGTACTTGTTGAACGGGTCGAGTACCACTACCACTGTGAGACGGTTGTTGTATGTGGTTACGCTCTTGCCGCCCTTTGTGGTGGTCTTTTGGTAGTAGAGCTCCACATCCCAGCCGTCCAAACTCCACATATTGAGCGGAGCGGTAGGCGCAGAGCGGCGGTTCTGCATCGAACGCTGGTTGTAAAACTCTTTCGAGCCGAGGCGACCTCCCGCCGTTTCGAGGTCGTAACGCTCACGCCACAACTTGATGGCGGAGGCGGTAATTGGCTGCCAGCCCAATTTTTCGGCTACAACATTGTAGAACATTGCCACCTGCTCGTTGTCGAGGTTGCGGTGGTCGCACATCAGGCGCATAATCATCGCCTTTTGCTCCTCGCTTGCCACCTTTGCAGCGTTCGAGTTCTGGAACTTGCGAGAGATTAACACCTCGTAGTTCGGTTTGCCACCTCGGTAGAACTCATCGTGTTTTTCACGCAAGCGGCGCGGGTTCTCGGGGAGCGTATTCGGGAAGCGGTCAGCGATGCGTGGCAGCATCTTCGCTCTTGCCTCCCAAAAGCCACCGAGGTTTACTCGCTTGCCGAGCTTGCCTCGCATCGAGGTACAGCGTTGCAGCAGGTCGTGGAACGCCGCCAAGATGGTTGCGTTGTTGGTGTACTCCTCCTGCTTCTCGTAGGATAAGCCACGCACGCCGTCAATCTTGTAGTCAGCGTAGAACGCCTCGGCTGCCGTGTCGGTGATTATCGCATCGGCAAACTCCTTGTACTCCGCCTGCGCTTGCAGGTCGGGGTAGCGGCGCATTACCTCGATCTTAAATCGTATCGGTAGCGTATCAACTGCATACAACGCAGCTCTGCCGTTGCCGCCTCGACACACTCGTTCTGCGTGGCGCATAATTTGGTCGCGCGACATCACGCAGGCGAGGTCGTCATAAGAGGCGCAGTATTTTCCGTTGTATAGTTCCATACTAAATTACTTTTTGTTTCTTTGAACCTGTATCGGGGCTCGAACCCGAACCTGCGACTACTGGGCTGTGCACCGCCCTGTCCTCGCCGCACTACCATTGTGCTATACAGGCAGTCGCTACTCTTGTGCTGTCATCTACAATTTGGCGATTCTTCTTCCGAGTTTAATTATGAATGTTTCGTGAGGTGGTGCTCCCCATTCGGGGCGACCTTGACCAATCGTGATACCCTTGCATTCAAAGGTCATTGTGCGCTTGGTGTAGCCGTATGAGAACCGAACAGCGTCAAAGTGCTCATATCTCCGTATCTCGCAATCATCGGGGCAGTCGCTCATTCGGCAATTCACTTTCCCGCATTTCGTCAATCGAGCAAACCAGTGCGTCGAGATTTCTCGGTACTCCTCCGTTTTCTCGCCCCGCTCGATCATTTCGTACCACTCTTTTTTGAGCGGGAGGTGCAACACTCTCATAAAGTCAAAATTTCAAAGAACTAATCCTAAATTTGAAAAGCGGACACGGCGCGCACATAGGAGTTGTGGTACTTAAAGTCGTAGTCGGAGTCGCCGTCATACATACGGACATTCCACGCACAAAACTCATCTTTTTCGATGCTCGACCAATACCAACCCATCGGGAGCGTAGGGCAGCCCATTGCTCGGAAGCAGGCGTTTATCTCCTTGATGTGCTTTGCCATAATCTGCAACTGCTTTACTGTTGGCAAGTCCCAAGTGTTAAAGTCTCTACGGCTATACGAGCGGCAGAACTCCGCAGCAGGTGCACCGATAAAATCGTATTCGCTATCGCCGTCAGGGTCGGTGTACTTTGTGCCGATGTAGCCTGTAAGAATGCGGTCTGTTGCCGTAAGACTGTCAAGACTGTCAGTGTCTCGAATGCAGCCGTTTCTGCCCGCCTCTCGTTTGCTCCACTGTGCCACGATGGTATTGTGAGGTGCTACGATGAACGCAGCATCCTCGGTTACAACCGCAACGCCAATTGCCTGCGGCTGGTAGTAAGATGGGGTTTTGCCCAACTCCTCGCTCTTGACTAACTTGTAGTCGTTGCGTGTGCCAATCATACACCACACGCCAAGAGGTCGCCCAGCGAATACCTCTTTGCCAAATACCTTTTCCAGTAGAGCCTTACCCTCTGCGCCCTCGCTTTTGTAAAGGTCGAGTACCTTGTCCTTACATACTTTCATAGTCTTATTGAATAAATGTTGTTTAACCGTTAGTTTGAATATCTCCTGATTCAGTTTCTGAACTGACCTGCGTAGTTCCTCAATGCTCTCGGTGCAGGTCTTGCCTCTATACCCACTCATCCTCGTAGTCCTCCTCGGGCAATAAGCCCCGTTTGTTCCAGTACTTGTAGAGGAGTGCTACCCCCCCCCACAGAGCGAAGCCCGCTATCTTGGTGGCGATAAACACCTCAAACCAAGTCTCCTCCTCGATTGGCTCTCCCGCCAGCAAGACCAAGCCTGCCATCGCCAAGATGCCTATTACACCCATTCTAATTTGCTTTGCCATAGTTCTATCCGTTTATAGGTTCAAAGGTTATCGTTGCTATCACCGCCGAGCGGTTGCGGTTATACACTCGCAGTTCTCGGTTTGCAATCTCCATATAGAGTTGGCTGCCTGTAAAGTGCCCACTGAACTCCATACCCTCTATATCCTGCTTGATACATTGCAGGGTATGGTCGATTGCTGGCTCGAAGATTGGCGTGTCCCACCAAGTGCTAATCTCGACACTAATCTCGCTCACATAGGTAGGTACTCCGCCACCTCGTTTATAGTTGCATCTTGCCTTGTATCGCTTCATAGGGCTATCGTGCTTTGAAATCAACCTTTGCCAACGCTGGATCTTCCTCCACCATACGCTGCATAAAATTCTCCGTTGCGGTAAACTCTACCTCGTTGCCGTCAAAGACAAAGGGCTTCATCACTGCTACAAGGTACGCCGTCAGGCGTCCGAGTTTTTGGTCTGTTGTGTAAGTTTTCATTGTTCTGCGACTTATTTATTATTACTGTTGTTTCACTACTCCGCCACGCTTAATTGCGGCTGCTCGGATCTTCTTTGCAAGGGGCGTGTTGGTCTCACCACGCAGGGCAGCCCTCACTGTCGGGAGGCTCGTTTTGAACATCGCCGCAATGCGCTGACGCTCTCCGTACTCAACTATTACCTTTGCCATTTTTCTTTGTTTTAATTATTTTCACTATCTTTGTTCGCAAACTTTCATATCTGAAAGCCGAAACAAAGGTAAAGCAAGTTTAGCAAATAAACAAGCATTTGCTTAACTTTTTTATCGGTGGTTTGCTTAACTTTTTATTATATGTTTGATTTTAAGGGTTTTAGAAGAGAGAATAATTTGACGCAAATAGAGGTTGCAACTTATTTAGGCACAAGCAAATCCTTTATTTCGCAGATTGAGGCAGGGACGAGACCGCTGCCCGCACCTATGTTAAGCAAATTGCTTGACAATAAAAAGGGGTGGAGTACAGCAAAGTTGAGCGATGACTGCAATCACACACCAATAGAGGGAGTGCAGCCAGCAGACCGCATCGGCATACCCCTCTTACCTGTCGAGGCTGTGGCTGGCGTGTTGTCGGGAAATGATATGCAGGTAATGGGGTATGATTGTGAGTATTACAATATCCCAACATTCAAGGGTGCAGAGTTCTTAATCCGCGTATCGGGCGACTCTATGCAGCCAAAGTATTACAGTGGCGACATCGTTGCGTGCAAACGCCTCCCGATAGATACCTTTTTCCAATGGAATAGAGTGTATGTTATAGGCAGCGAGCAGGGTGTAATCCTCAAACGAGTGCGTCAGGGCAGCGATGCCGAGCACATCACTTTGGTATCTGAAAACACCGATTATGCACCGTTTGAACTGCCATTAAACAAGGTGCATTCGATAGCCCTTGTAGTGGGCGTTGTAAGGGCTGAATAGGCAAATACCCCCCCCTCAAAGGGGTAAAACCGCTAAATTTTGAGCGTAATATGCTATTTTGTAGTGTGTTACGCTCTTTTTGTATGCGTGCAAAACCCGTCAAAATCGTGCATTAAAGGGGTGTTTATCGCTGAAAATCGCCCGATTTTGCCCCGATTTTTGACCTTATAGGGGTGTTTATCTGTTATTTTTTGCTACCCAAACTGCGACCCAACTTGCTATCCAACCCGATTTTATGGTGTTTTTTCGGCAAAACGAAATGTGCAACTTTTGTCCGTTTGGCTGGTATTTGAGCGGTATTTGACTGCCGATTGAGCAGTGTTTAAGTATTCCCGCCGTATTGCCCGATTTTAGGCGATTTCACGGCTCTACGCATCTGTGGGGTACATTTAGACACGAAAAAAGGGCGAAACCGAAGTAACGCCCCGTATAAATCAAAGGTAAATCCAAGTTATCGCCCATCTGCGGGCTGGTTTATCCAAGCAAAATCCAAGTAAATGTACATTTCGTTTTGCACCCAAATTTTAGACATTCTCCCGTAACTCACTGACTACCACACTGCTATCCCTCTTTTGTCCTCTATACTACTTGTACATTTCGTTTTCCTGCCCATACTAGTAAGGGGTAAAGGTTAAGGGTGATTAAGGGTAGTTAAGGGTGATTAATGTTTTTTATTTTGGGTGTAGCGCACCCTTAATGGCCCTTAATAACCTTTAATAGCCCTTAATCTCGTTGCGCCTTGACCACCTTCGGAGTTCCCGATACTCACTACTCACTACTCACTACTCACT
>JAFVOR010000005.1 GCA_017505725.1 Alistipes sp. | reverse complement strand
AGGGGGATAATATTTTCGCTCCCCTCCGTCTTCAAAACAAGTTTTTGAATCCACCTCCCCTCAATGAGTGGAGGAGTTTTTTTTGTTGTTTTGTTTTGTTTCTTGTTACTCTCCCCTTTGCTTGCAAGGGGGAGTGGCTGCAAGCCGAGGGGGATAATATTTTTCGCTCCCCTCCGGTCTTCGACCACCTCCCCTCAAGGAGTGGAGGAGTTTATTTTGGTTTATTTCTCCAAGCACCCTACAAAAAAACTCACATCCCGGTGGCAGGTATCTGCCACCGGGATGTGAGTTATAAAGCAAACTATTACTTTCCGCTGAACTTACCACCCATCTTGCCGCCGGTCTTGCCTCCGCCGAAGCTCTTGCCAGCAAAGATGTTCTCACCGTAGTTGACAGCCTTGAAGCCGGCATCCTGCTTGCGACGGAACGCAATCTCGATGAGCCAGTCTATCAGCCCGCCGAAGCTAATGCCGCTGTGCTCCCACAGGTAGAACGACAATGAGCCGGGGATGGTGTTTATCTCGTTCACGAAGATGTCGCCTGTAGCCTCGTCGATGATGAAGTCGATGCGTGCCACGCCGTCGCACGACAGGGCGCGGAAGGTGTCACACGCGCTCTTCTGGATGAACTCTGTTGTGGCGTCGGGCAGGTTGGCCGGTATCTCACGCACCGTTGACTGCATACCCTGTGACTGCTTGCCACCACCGTTCATATATTTGTCCTGATAGGAGAGAATCTCGCCACTGCGTACAGGTACCTCGCATACCGATGCCTGGCACTCGTAGTAGTTACCCAGAACGGCGCAGTTCACCTCTTTGAGCTTCTGTACATACTTCTCTATAATCACGCGGCTGGTGAACGATATGGCGTAATCGACAGCGTCGAGGAACTCCTCGCGGTTGTGTGCGGCGCGTATGCCCACACTTGAGCCGCTGTTCGCGGGCTTGACGATAACAGGGTAGCCCAGCTCTCTCTCCACGCGCTCAACGGTGGCGTCCTGCTTGTCGGCCCACTCCTTGTCGCTGAACCAGCAGTAGTCGATGACGGGGATGCCGCACTCCTTGAGTATCATCTTCATGGTTATCTTGTCCATGCCGTTTGCCGATGCAAGGGTGTTACAGCCTGTGTAAGGTATGCCGCAGAACTCCATCACACCCTGGAAGGTGCCGTCCTCGCAGTTGGTGCCGTGCAGGGCGGGGAGAATGACGTCGAGTCTTGTCACAGCCTCTTTCTGGAACAGACCTTTCTTGGTGCGGTAGAGGTTGGTGTCACCGTATATGGGTTTCATATATACCTCCTCGCACATCGCAAGGAGCTTCTTGGTGTCGCGGTAGTTGGCGACGTTCAAGAGTGCCTCGCCTGTGTACCACTTACCCTCCTTGGTGATGTATATGGGGGTGATGTCATACTTCTCGCGGTCCATAGCCGCCATTGCCTGGTTGGCGGTGATTACTGATATCTCGTTCTCTACCGAACGCCCGCCGAATACTACTCCTACGTTTGTTTTCATATTGTTTTGTTTTTTTGTTTTGTTTCTTGTTACTCTCCCCTTTGCTTGCAAGGGGGAGTGGCTGCAAGCCGAGGGGGATAATATATCTACTCCCCTCCGGTCTTCGACCACCTCCCCTCGAGGAGTGGAGGAGTTTGTTTTGTTTTGTTTTTTTGTTTGTTATAACTCTCCCCTTTGCTTGCAAGGGGGAGTGGCTGCAAGCCGAGGGGGATAATATATCTGCTCCCCTCCGGTCTTCGACCACCTCCCCTCAAGGAGTGGAGGAGTTTTTTTTTGTTTTGTTTCTTGTTACTCTCCCCTTTGCTCGCAAGGGGGAGTGGCTGCAAGCCGAGGGGGATAATATTTTCTGCTCCCCTCCGGTCTTCGACCACCTCCCCTCAAGGAGTGGAGGAGCTTGTTTGTTGTCTTGTTTTTTGCTTTAACTCTCCCCTTTGCTCGCAAGGGGGAGTGGCTGCAAGCCGAGGGGGATAAAACTAATATTCTAAGTTGTACTTATTGTTACTCTCTAATTCTCTTGCAATTATATCAATTACACCATCT